>NZ_JBEXDZ010000068.1:0-44735 GCF_040606085.1 Streptomyces sp. NPDC005485
CTGCCCGGGCCCCCGCGGCTCCCGGGCCCCCCGCCGGGTCCGGGGACCCCGGCGGTTCCGGGGACCCCGGCGGTTCCGGGATCAGCGGGATCGACGGCCCCTCCGGGGCGGCTCGATCCCGCCGCACCGCCCCGGCCCGCCTCCGCGACCTCCCACGCGTCCGCCGGCGCGCAGTGCGCGCCGAGTACCGCCGCGGCGCAGACCAGGGCCTGGGTCGCCGGCCGGCTCGCCGAGAGGCGGGTCAGTACGAGTGCGGTGAACGACTTGGGGGCGGGCGGGGTGATGTCCGGCTCCGCGAGCGCCTCCAGCAGCCCGGAGCCCTCCTGCTCCAGCAGGGCCCTTACGTGCAGGGGGTTGCCGCCGGTGTGCGCGTGCAGACGTACGGCTGCGCGGGAGGTCATCCCGGGCACGCCCAACTCCCCGCTCAGCAGCTTCAGTTCAGCCGGGTCGAGTCCGTCGAGCCGTACCCGCACGACGTCATCGGCCGTGAACAGGCGCCGTGTCCCGGCGGGCAGACCCGGATCGGCGGCATCCCGCACGACGGCCAGCACGAGCACCCGGTCGGCCCGCAACCGCCGTACGGCGAAGGCCAGCGCCTGGAGCGAGGGGTGATCGGCCCACTGGGCGTCGTCGAGTACGACGGCGACCGGCGCACCCGCAACCGACCCCTCCCCGTTCTCCTCCCCGTTCTCCTCGGTCTCGTCCTGCGCCGCGTCCAGCGCCTCCAGCAGCTCCGCGCCCGCCGCCGGCGGGTCCGCCCAGCGCGACCTCGCGCCCAGGAGTTGTTCGAGTACGCCGAAGGCCAGGTGGGACTCGGCTTCCTCCCCGGCCGCGTACAGGACGCGGGGGCAGCCGCGCAGGAAGTGGCGTACGAGGGCGGTCTTGCCGACGCCCGCGGGGCCTTCGACGAGGACGCGTCGGGGGTGCCCGGCGCGAGCCAGCTCGCGGGCGGCGTCCAGGAGGGCGAGGCTGTCGGTGCGGCCGAGCAGCGGAACGTCGACGGGCTGTACGCGCGCTCCGTGACGTGCTCGCGCTGCTCCCGCTGGTCCCCTTGCTCCCGCTGCCTGTCCTGCTCGTCCTGCTCGCGCCGAGGGATCCGCTGCGCCCACCCCGAGTCCCCTCCCCGTGTCGCCGCCCCCTTCGGGCATCCTCCCCAGGCGGCGGTGCGCGGTCCAGTGCGAAGCACAACTCCCGTATGCCGTACGCACATCGCACGACTCACTGTGCGCCGTACACCACCCCCGGAACCTCCGCCCCGGCGAGCAGCCTGACGGCCGTGTCGCCCGCTTCGGCGGGCGTCCAGCGGGCCCCTTTGTCGGCGCTCGGTCCCGGGCGCCAGCCCTCCATGACGGTGATACGGCCGCCCTCGGCCTCGAAGACGCGTCCGGTGACACCGGCGCAGGCGTCGGAGCCGAGCCAGACCACCAGCGGGGACACGTTCTCTGGGGCCATCGCGTCGAAGGCGTTCGGTGAGCCGGGGGCGGCCATGGTCGCCGCGAAGGTGTCCTCGGTCATCCGGGTGCGGGCCGCGGGCGCGATCGCGTTGACCTGGACCCCGTACCGCGCCGTCTCGGCCGCGGCGACCAGGGTCAGCCCGATGATCCCGGCCTTGGCGGCGCTGTAGTTGCCCTGTCCGACCGAGCCCAACAGCCCTGCTCCGCTACTGGTGTTGACGATGCGGGCCCGCGGTGTCCGGCCCGCCTTCGCCTCGGTCCGCCAGTGCGCCACCGCGTGCTTGAGCGGCAGGAAGTGCCCCTTCAGGTGGACGCGCATCACGGCGTCCCAGTCGTCCTCGTCGAGGTTGACCAGCATCCGGTCGCGCAGGAAGCCCGCGTTGTTGACCAGGGTGTCGAGGCGGCTGTACGTCTCCAGGGCGGTACGGACGAGCGAGGCGGCGCCCTCGGCCGTCGCGATGTCGCCGCCGTGGGCCACCGCCTCGCCGCCCGCCGCGCGGATCTCCTCCACGACCTGCCGGGCGGGGCTGCCCGGGCCCGGCGAGCCGTCGAGGCCGACGCCGAGGTCGTTGACGACGACACGCGCGCCCTCGGCGGCGTACGCGAGCGCGTGCGCCCGGCCGAGCCCGCGGCCGGCACCCGTGACGATCACGACCCGCCCCTCGCACAGCAGCGGTGCAGATCCCATCTCAACTCTCCCCGGTCTCTTCGTGGTTCGCCCTGTTGGCGGTCGCGGCGTCGAGGAAGGCGGGTCGCTCGCCGCCTCCGTGGACCAGCAGGCTCGCCCCGCTGATGTACGCGGCGGCGTTGGAGGCGAGGAAGACGGCGGCCTCGCCGATGTCGGAGGGCTCGGCGAGGCGCTCCAGCGGGACGGTGCGCGAGACGGCGGCGATCGCGTCCTCGCCCCCGTAGTGCAGGTGTGCCTGCTCGGTGCGGACCATGCCGACGACGAGTGTGTTGACCCGGACGTCCGGGGCCCACTCGACGGCCATGGAGCGGGCGAGGTTCTCCAGGCCCGCCTTCGCCGCCCCGTACGCCGCCGAACCGGGCGAGGGCCGGGTCCCGCTCACGCTGCCGATCATCACGATCGAGCCCCTGGCGCGCCGCAGGAGGTCGTACGCGGCGAGCGAGGCGGTCAGCGGTGCGAGGAGGTTGAGTTCGATCACGCGCGCGTGCCGCTCGGCGTCGGTCTGCGCGAGGAGCCGGTACGGTGTGCCGCCCACGTTGTTGACCAGGACATCGAGCCGGGGCAGTGCGGCGAAGAGGTCGCGTACGGCGATCGGATCACGCAGGTCGGCGGGGGTGAACTCGACGCCGTCCAGGGGAAATTCGGGGGCGTGGCGTGCGCAGACCACGACCCGGGCACCTGCCTTCGCGAAGGCCCGCGCGATCCCCGCACCGATCCCGCGCGTGCCGCCCGTGACGACCACGACCTTCCCGTTCCACTCCATTCGCTGCTACCTTTCCACCTAACAAACGTTAGGTGGAAAGGTAGCTGATGCGCCCATGGGTGTCTCCACCTCCTCACCGGAAAACTCGGCCCCCGGCAAGGGAGTTGCCGTCGTCACGGTCGATTTCCCGCCCGTGAACGCGCTGCCGGTGCGCGGCTGGTTCGAGCTGGCCGAGGCCGTGCGCGCCGCGGGCCGCGACCCGGAGATCCGCTGTGTGGTGCTCGCGGCGACCGGGCGCGGTTTCAACGCGGGGGTGGACATCAAGGAGATCCAGGCGCGTGGACAGCGCGCACTGATCGGCGCGAACCGCGGCTGCGCGGAGGCGTTCGCGGCGGTGTACGAGTGCGAGGTGCCGGTCGTGGCGGCGGTCCAGGGCTTCTGCCTGGGCGGTGGGATCGGCCTGGTCGGCAACGCGGACGCGATCGTGGCGAGCGAGGACGCCACGTTCGGCCTGCCGGAGCTCGACCGGGGCGCCCTCGGCGCGGCCACGCACCTGGCCCGGCTGGTACCGCAGCACCTGATGCGCGCCCTGTACTACACCTCGCGCACCGCCACCGCGGCCGAGCTGCACGCGCACGGCTCGGTGTGGAAGGTCGTAGCACGCCACGAACTCCCCTCAGCCGCCCTGGAGTTGGCGCATGAGATCGCCGCCAAGGACGGGCAGCTGCTCCGGCTGGCCAAGGCGGCCATCAACGGCATCGACCCCGTCGACGTACGCCGCAGCTACCGCTTCGAGCAGGGCTTCACCTTCGAGGCGAACCTCAGCGGGCTCGCCGACCGGGTCCGCGACACCTTCGCGAAGCCCGACACCTTCGGAAAGGAGGATGCGTAGGTGGCCGACAAGACCATGACCGCCGGTGAGGTCGTCTCCCGGCTGGCGAGCGGCATGACGCTGGGCATCGGCGGCTGGGGATCGCGCCGCAAGCCGATGGCCCTCGTGAGAGCAGTGCTCCGGTCCGACATCACCGATCTCACCGTGGTGTCGTACGGCGGCCCGGACGTCGGGCTGCTCGCCGCGGCCGGACGGATACGCAAGCTCGTGACCGCCTTCGTGACCCTCGACTCGATCCCCCTCGAACCGCACTACCGCGCGGCGCGCGAGCGCGGGTCCTTCGAGCTGACGGAGGTCGACGAGGCGATGTTCATGTGGGGGCTGCACGCCGCCGCGAACCGGCTGCCGTTCCTGCCGGTGCGGGCCGGGATCGGCTCGGACGTGATGCGGGTCAACCCCGGTCTGCGGACGGTGACTTCGCCGTACGTGGACGCGTCGTCCGGAGTGCGGGAGGAGTTCGTCGCGATGCCCGCCCTGAGGCTGGACGCCGCTCTGGTCCACATGAACCGCGCGGACCGGCTGGGCAACGGCCAGTACCTGGGCCCCGACCCGTACTTCGACGACCTGTTCTGCGAGGCGGCGGACGCCGCGTACGTCTCGTGCGAGCGGATCGTCGACACGGCGGAGCTGACGAAGGAGGCCGCGCCGCAGACGCTGCTGCTCAAGCGGTCCGGCGTGACGGGCGTCGTCGAGACGCCGAACGGCGCGCACTTCACGTCCTGCGCCCCTGACTACGGACGCGACGAGCCCTTTCAGAAGCTGTACGCCACCACGCCGTACGCCGAGTTCGCCGACCGCTTCCTCGACGGCGACGAGCACGCCTACCAGAACGCCGTGCGGGCGTGGCAGCAGGAAGAGAAGGAGCGCCGGCCATGACCGGTACGGGGGTCACCCGAGCCGAGTACTGCGTGATCGCCTGCGCCGAGGCCTGGCGGGACGACGGCGAGGTGCTCGCCAGTCCCATGGGCCTGATCCCGTCGTTCGGCGCCCGACTCGCCAAGCGGACCTTCTCGCCCGATCTGCTGCTGACCGACGGCGAGGCGATGCTCGTCGGCCTCGACGGCACGGTGGAGGGCTGGTTGCCCTATCGGCAGCATCTGACGATGGTGACCGGCGGGCGGAGGCACGTGATGATGGGCGCGAGCCAGCTCGACCGCCACGGCAACCAGAACATCTCCTGCATCGGCGACTGGGCCCGGCCCACCCGTCAGCTGCTCGGTGTGCGCGGCGCCCCGGTCAACACCCTGAACAACCCGACCAGTTACTGGGTCGCGAGGCACTCCCCGCGGGTCTTCGTCGAGTCGGTGGACATGGTGTGCGGCGTGGGCCACGACCGCGCGGCCGCGCACCCGCGCACGGCCCGCTTCCATCGCATCCCGCGTGTGGTGACCGACCTCGCCGTCCTCGACTTCGCCGCGCCGGGACACGTGATGCGGCTCGCCTCGCTGCACCCGGGCGTCACCGTCGAGCAGGTGCGGGCGGCGACGGGCTTCGCCCTGCACGTCCCCGACGAGGTGCCGTACACCCGCGAACCGACCTCCCGGGAGCTGGAGTTGATCCGCGAGGTCATCGACCCGGCCCGCGCCCGTGACCGCGAGGTCGCAGATCCGGCCGGGCGCTGATGGAGACCGCCCTGACCCGGCTCGTCGGTGTCCGCCACCCGATCGTGCAGACCGGCATGGGATGGGTGGCGGGCCCCCGGCTGGTGTCCGCCACGGCGAACGCGGGGGCGCTGGGCATCCTGGCCTCCGCGACGATGACGCTCGACGGGCTGCGGGCGGCCGTACGCGAGGTCCGGTCCCGTACGGACGCGCCGTTCGGCGTGAATCTGCGCGCGGACGCGGGCGACGCGGGCGAGCGGGTGCGGATCATCATCGACGAGGGCGTGCGCGTCGCGTCCTTCGCGCTCGCCCCCTCGCGCGAGCTGATCGCCGAGCTGAAGGCCGCGGGCGTGGTCGTCATCCCGTCCATCGGGGCGCGGCGGCACGCCGAGAAGGTGGCCGCCTGGGGTGCGGACGCGGTGATCGTGCAGGGCGGCGAGGGCGGCGGGCACACCGGCGAGGTGGCGACGACGGTGCTGCTGGGGCAGGTGGTGGACGCCGTGGACATCCCGGTCGTCGCGGCCGGCGGCTTCCACGACGGGCGCGGGCTGGTCGCGGCGCTGGCGTTCGGGGCGGTGGGGGTCGCCATGGGCACGCGATTCCTGCTGACCTCCGACTCGACGGTCCCCGACGCGGTGAAGGCGAAGTACCTGGCGGCGACGGTCAAGGACATCACGGTCACCACGGCCGTGGACGGTCTGCCGCACCGCATGCTGCGCACGGAGTTCGTCGACGCGCTCGAAAGGTCGGGCCGAACGCGGGCTCTGCTGCAGGCGGTTCGGCGAGCGGCGGCCTTCCGGAAGATCTCCGGGCTGTCCTGGCCGCGGATGATCCGCGACGGGCTGGCCCTGCGCCACGGCAAGGACCTGTCCTGGAGCCAGGTCCTGCTCGCCGCGAACACCCCGATGCTCCTGAAGTCCTCGATGGTGGACGGGCGTACGGATCTCGCGGTGATGGCCTCGGGTCAGGTCGCCGGGGTGATCGACGACCTGCCCTCGTGCGCGGAGTTGGTGAAGCGGATCGTCTCCGAGGCGGACAGGACGGTGCGGGACCTGGCGCGGCTCACAGCCTCTCGATGATCGTGACGTTCGCCTGCCCGCCCCCTTCGCACATCGTCTGGAGTCCGAACCGCCCGCCGGTGCGCTCCAGTTCGTGCAGCAGGGTCGTCATCAGCTTCACGCCGGTGGCGCCCAGGGGGTGGCCGAGGGCGATGGCGCCGCCGTTCACGTTGACCTTGTCGGGGTCGGCGCCGGTCTCCTTGAGCCAGGCGAGGACGACAGGGGCGAAGGCTTCGTTGATCTCGACGAGGTCGATGTCATCGATGGTCATGCCGGTCTTCTTCAGGGCGTGCGCGGTGGCGGGGATGGGCGCCGACAGCATGCGGATGGGGTCCTCGCCGCGCACGGAGAGGTGGTGGACGCGGGCGCGGGGCGTCAACCCGTGTTCCCGGACCGCCCGTTCGGAGGCGAGCAGCATCGCGGCCGCCCCGTCGGAGACCTGTGAGGAACAGGCGGCGGTGATCGTGCCGCCCTCGACGACGGGGGCCAGGGCGGCCATCTTCTCCAGTGAGGTGTCGCGGCGCGGGCCCTCGTCGACCGTGACCTCTCCGTAGGCCACGGTCTCGCGCGCGAAGCGGCCCTCGTCGATGGCGCGGATCGCCCGCAGGTGCGAGCGCAGAGCGAACTCCTCCTGATCGCGCCGGGTGATCCCCCACTTCCCGGCGATCAGTTCGGCGCCGTGGAACTGGTTGACGGGCCGGTCTCCGTAGCGCGCCCGCCAGCCCTCGCTGCCCGCGAAGGGGCCCTCGGTGAGGCCGAGCGGTTCGGCGGCCCGGCGGGAGGCGAAGGCGATGGGAATCAGCGTCATGTTCTGGACGCCGCCGGCGACCACCAGGTCCTGGGTGCCGGACAGGACGCCCTGGGCGGCGAAGTGCACGGCCTGCTGAGAGGAGCCGCACTGCCGGTCGACGGTCACGCCCGGCACCTCCTCGGGCAGCCCGGCCGCCAGCCAGCAGGTGCGGGCGATGTCCCCGGCCTGCGGCCCCACCGCATCCAGGCAGCCGAAGACGACGTCCTCGACGGCGGCCGGGTCGATCCCGGCGCGGGAGACCAGCGCCTTCAGCACATGCGCCCCGAGGTCGGCCGGATGGACTGCGGCCAGGCCTCCCTTGCGCCGGCCCACGGGCGTGCGGACCGCTTCGACGATGTAGGCCTCGGACATGTCAACTCCCTTATTGGGAAAGGCTATTCACGTACGGCGATCCCGTCGAGGACCATCGACAGGTACTGCCGGGCGATCTCCTCCGGGCTGTGCTGCCCCCCGGGCCGGTACCAGGAAGCGGCGACCCAGACGGTGTCGCGCACGAACCGGTAGGTGAGCCGGATGTCGAGGTCGGCCCGGAAGACCTCGGCGGCGACGCCTCTCTCCAGCGTGGACAGCCACGCCTTCTCGAACCTGCGCTGCGACTCGGCGAGGAACGCGAAGCGCTCCTGCGGGGCGAGCTGCTTGGACTCCTTCTGGTAGATCGCGACGGCGGCGCGGTGCCGGTCGATCTCCCGGAAGGACTCGGTGACCAGGGCTTCCAGGGTTTCCCGGGGGCCGTGTTCGGCGTCCAGAACGGTGTCGTAGCCCTCCCAGAGCTCGTCCAGGAAGGTGCGCAGGATCTCCTCCAGCATCGATTCCTTGGAGTCGAAGTGGTAGTAGAGGCTGCCCGCGAGCATCCCGGCGTGGTCCGCGATCTTGCGGACGGTCGTGGCGTTGTACCCCTGCTCGGCGAAGACCTCCGCGGCGGTGTCGAGGAGTTCGCGGCGGCGGGCCGGAGCGGCGGCGGCCGCGCGCCCACTCGCGGCGGTCACCTGGGGCTTCTTCTTGGTAGGCACGGGGTCATTGTCGTCCTAGGCGTGCTGGCTGCTGACCGAGACGACCTCGCCCGTCATGTACGAGGAGTAGCCGGAGGCCAGGAAAACGATCACGTTGGCCACCTCCCACGGCTCGGCGTGCCTCCCGAAGGCCTCGCGGGCGGTCAGCTCCTCAAGGAGTTCGGGCGAGGTCACCCGCGTGAGGTGCGGGTGCATGGCGAGGCTCGGCGACACGGCGTTGACCCGCACTCCGAAGGCGGCGGCCTCGATGGCCGCGCAGCGGGTGAGCGCCATGACACCGGCCTTCGCCGCGGCGTAGTGGGCCTGTCCTGCCTGGGCGCGCCAGCCGACGACGGAGGCGTTGTTGACGATCACACCGCCGCCGTCCTGCTCCCTGAGCAGCCGCAGTGCCGCCCGGGTGCACCGGAACGTGCCGTTCAGTGTCACGTCGAGCACCCTGGACCACTGCTCGTCGCTCATGTCGACGAGGTCGGCGGTGCCGCCGAGGCCCGCGTTGTTGACGACGACGTCGAGCCGGCCGTGCAGCCCGACGGCCTCGTCGAAGAGCGCCCGGACCTGTGTCTCGTCGGTGACGTCACAGGGCAGGGCGCGGACACGGTCGTCCCCGAACTCATCCGCCAGCGCGGCCTGGTGCTCCCCCAGCCGGCGCGCGTGGGCGTCGCTGATCAGCACCCGCGCGCCCTCCTCCAGGAACCGGCGCGCGATGGCCCCGCCGATCCCGGCACCGGCGGCGGCGGTGACGACGGCGGTGCGCTCCTTCAGCAGGCCGTGCCCCGGTACGTAGGCCGGAGTCTCGACGTCTGTCATAGCGCCACGCTAACCTACCAAACACTTGTTAGGGAAGGTGGGCGAGAGCCCGGGGAAGGACGCCGCGATGGATCTCACGCACTCCCCCGCCGACGAGGCCTTCCGTGCCGAGGCCCGGGACTGGCTCGCCGCGCACGTCCCCTCGCCGCCGCTGCCCTCCCTGGAGACCGCGGAGGGGTTCGCGGCGCACCGCGCGTGGGAGGCCGAGCTCGCCGCGGACCGCTGGTCGGTGGTGTCCTGGCCGGGGGCGTACGGCGGGCGGGACGCGGGCCTCGTACGGTGGCTGCTCTTCGAGGAGGAGTACTGGGCGGCGGGTGCTCCGGGCCGGGTGAGCCAGAACGGCATCAGCCTGCTCGCCCCCACGCTCTTCGACCACGGCACCGAGGAGCAGCGCGCGCGGGTGCTGCCGCCGATGGCCAGGGGCGAGGTCGTCTGGGCGCAGGCGTGGTCCGAGCCGGAGGCCGGTTCCGATCTCGCCTCGCTGACCTCCCGCGCGGTGCGCACGGACGGGGGCTGGCTGCTGAGCGGGCAGAAGACCTGGTCGTCGCGTGCCGCCTTCGCCGACCGTGCCTTCGGTCTGTTCCGCAGCGAGCCGGGCCTGCCGAAGCCCCACCAGGGGCTCACCTATCTGATGTTCGACCTGCGTGCCCCCGGGGTCACCGTCCGTCCCATCGGCCGCCTCGACGGCAGGCCCGCCTTCGCGGAGCTGTTCCTCGACGAGGTGTTCGTCCCGGACGAGGACGTGATCGGCGAGCCGGGCCGGGGCTGGCAGGTCGCCATGTCGACGGCGGGCAACGAACGGGGGCTGACACTGCGCTCACCGGGCCGCTTCCTCGCCGGTGCCGACCGGCTGCTCGGGCTGTGGCAGGCGCAGGGGAGCCCGGCGTCGGCGCGGGACCGGGTGGCCGACGCACTGATCGGCGCCCGGGCGTACGAGCTGTTCGCCTACGCGGGCGCCTCCCGTTTCCTCGACGGCGATTCCCTGGGCCCGGAATCGAGCCTGAACAAGGTCTTCTGGTCCGAGTACGACATCGCCCTGCACGAGACCGCCCTCGAACTCCTGGGCGCGGAAGGCGAGTTGGCGGACACGCACTGGTGCGAGGGGTATGTCTTCGCCCTCGCGGGCCCCATCTACGCGGGCACCAACGAGATCCAGCGCGACATCATCGCCGAGCGCCTGCTCGGCCTGCCGAAGGGCCGCCGCTGATGCGTTTCCTCCTCGACGCCGAACAGCGGGCGTTCGCCGCCTCGTTGGACGCGATGCTGACGTCGGCGGACACCCCCTCGGTCGTACGGGACTGGAGCCGCGGCGACCACACGTCCGGCCGGGCACTGTGGTCCCGCACAGCGCAGGCGGGCGTCTTCGCACTGGCGATTCCGGAGGCGTACGAGGGGGTGGGTGTCCTGCCCGTCGAACTGGCCGTCGCCTTCGTGGAGTTGGGGCGCCATGCGGTACCCGGCCCGCTGGTGGAGACGGTCGCGGCGGCCGCCCTGCTCACGGAGGCGGCCGACCCCGGGCCCGCCAAGCGGCTGCTCCCCCGGCTGGCCTGCGGTGAGGCGATGGCGACGCTCGCGCCTTCCGGGTCGCACGCACTGGACGGCGACGCGGCGGACGTCCGGCTGTCCCTGACGGGCGACGGTCTGTATCTCGCCCCCGGGCACGGCCCGGTCCGCCCCTCCCTCGACCCGGCCCGGCGTCTCACTCACCTGGCCTCAGGAGGTGAACTGCTCGCCCCACGCCCGCCGTTCGCCCGCGCCTTGCTGCTGGCCCGGCTCGCGACCGCCGCCCAGGCGCTCGGCGTCGGGATGGCCCTGCTGGACAGGACGGTCGCGTATGTCGGGCAGCGCACCCAGTTCGGTGTTCCCATCGGCTCGTTCCAGGCGGTCAAGCACCGGCTGGCGGACGCGAGGATCGCCCTGGAGTTCGCCCGCCCGCTGCTGTTCGGCGCGGCGCTGACCATGCGGGAGCGCGATGTCGCCGCCGCCAAGGTCACGGCCTGCGAGGCCGCGTACGCCACCGCGCGCACCGCCCTCCAGCTGCACGGCGCGATCGGCTACACGGCGGAGTACGACCTGTCCCTGTGGCTGACCAAGTCCCGTGCCCTGCTGGGAGCCTGGGGCAGCCCGCAGCAGTGCCGGGCCGATGTGCTCAGTGGTGGTGGTCGCCGCTCGTGAGCTCCTGGTGCTCCTCGGCCGTCGGTTTCGCGATCCGTGTCCCGGGGCCGAACATGGCCTGGGAGAGCCGGGCGCGCAGCCGCTGGGAGGGCTTGACCGGGCGGCGGACCCCGTTCGCGTCGACGAGCGCGCCCACCTCGTAGGGCGGGCTCTGCTCGTGCTGGGTGAGCGTGAACAGCTGTGCCTGCGAGAGGGGTTCGTGGATCTCCACGAACTCGCCGTGCGGCAGCCGCTTGATGGTGCCCGACTCCCTGCCGTGCAGCACCTTGTCCCGGTCCCGGCGCTGCAGCCCGAGACAGACCCGCTTGGTGACGACGAACGCGGCCACCGGCGCGACGAACACCGCGACCCGCACGAACCAGGTGATCGAGTTGATCGACAGATGCAGATGCGTGGCCACGATGTCGTTGCCGCCGCCGATCAGCAGCACCGCGTACAGGCTCAGCCAGGCCACCCCGAGCCCCGTGCGCACGGGCGCGTTGCGCGGCCGGTCCAGGATGTGGTGCTCGCGTCTGTCCCCGGTGATCCATGCCTCGACGAACGGGTAGATCCCGATGGCGAGCAGGATGAGTGGGAAGAGCGAGAAGGGGATGAGGACGCCCAGCTCCAGTGTGTGGCCCCAGGCGTTGATCTCCCATCCCGGCATCACCCGGATCAGGCCCTCGGAGAAGCCCAGGTACCAGTCGGGCTGGGCGCCCGTGGTCACCAGGTCGGGCCGGTAGGGCCCGAACGCCCACACGGGGTTGATCTGCGCGAGCCCGCCCATCATCGCCAGCACACCGAAGACGAGGAAGAAGAAGCCGCCCGCCTTCGCCATGTAGACGGGAAGGAAGGGCATGCCGACGACGCTCTTCTGGTCGCGGCCGGGCCCGGGGTACTGCGTGTGCTTGTGGTAGAAGACCAGGATCAGATGGGCGACCACCAGTCCCAGCATGATCCCGGGCAGCACCAGGACATGGATGGGGAAGAGTCGCGGGATGATGTCGTGCCCGGGGAACTCGCCGCCGAAGAGGAAGAAGGAGAGGTACGTCCCCACGATCGGGACGGACAGGATGGCGCCGTCGGCGAAGCGGATGCCCGTGCCGGACAGCAGGTCGTCGGGGAGTGAGTAGCCGGTCAGGCCGGTGATGATGCCGAGGAACAACAGGGTCCAGCCGAACACCCAGTTGAGCTCGCGCGGCTTGCGGAACGCCCCGGTGAAGAACACCCGCATCATGTGCACGAGCATGCCGGTGACGAAGACGAGCGCGGCCCAGTGGTGGATCTGCCGGATCAGCAGCCCGCCGCGCACGTCGAAGCTGATGTCGAGGGTGGACTCGAACGCCCTGGTCATGGAGATGCCGTTGAGGGGCGTGTACGAGCCGTGGTAGACGACCTCGACGCCGCTCGGCTCAAAGAACAGGGTCAGGTAGACGCCGGTGAGGATCAGGATGAGGAAGCTGTAGAGGCAGACCTCGCCGAGCATGAACGACCAGTGGTCAGGGAAGACCTTGCGCATGTTGGCCTTGGCCAGCGCGTAGAGACCTAGCCGCCCGTCGGCCCAGTCGGCGAGCCGCTCACCCGAACCGGGCCCGTCGCCCCGGCCGTTCGGCCTCGCGGCCGCCGGGCTGCCCCCGGCCGGCCGGGCCGCGTCCGGCCTCGCTTCGGCGGGCGCCCGCGAACTGCCCTTTCCCGTCGTCCCGTTCACCGATCGTGCGCCGTCCATACGTCGCCCTCCCCGTGGGATCGACATCAGGGTGGCACGCGGGGCGGGCTACGCCAACGGGGCCGTCAGCCCTGCCCGCGAAGGCTGTTCACGCCTCGCCCGGAGCCGGCGGAGTGGTCAGCCGGACGACCGCCGCCGACCCCGCCGCGTGCAGCACCGTGCCGCCGTCCGTGAGCAGCGCCGCGTCGTACGGCTCCAGGCGCAGCCCCGACACCTCCGCGGGCGCGTCGAGCGCGAGGACCAGCATGGCCGTGCCCGGCCTGAGGGCGAAGGGCACCCGGCCGCGCACCACGGCGACGGCGGGGGCCGGCTCCAGGCCTCTGCGCCACATGACGTTGAAGTTCACGACCGGCCCGTCGAGCAGCCGGCAGTCGGTGGGGACGTCCCCGGGGAAGTCCCGCGGTACGAGGCGGGTGTCGAGGATCTGCCGCTTGCCGTCCACGGTCAGGTCCATGCCCGCGCCCTCGACGACCGTGAGCGTGCGGTCGACCTCGGCGAAGGCGGAGAACGGGCCGTCCGCGCCGACCTCGGCCAGACTGACCCGCCACACGAAGTCGTCCATGCCCGCGCCCTGCGGCCAGGCGGCGATCTCGCGGGTCACCCCGCCACCGTTCTTCCAGGCCACGGCGGTGCGTCCGGCGGCGGGAAGCAGTCTGATCACCGCACGATCCCCTGGGTCCGGGCGGCCGCCAGCCAGTGCGGGAACTCGCCCACGAGGCGGTCGTACAACTCGTCGTCGGAGACCTTGCGCGGGTCCGAACCGGCGTGGAAGAAGCCCGCGTTGTCGATGGGCCGTTTCTGCGGCACCGCCAACTCATCGAGCTTGCGCAGGAATTCGAACTGCCTGCTGCCCGGGTCGCCGAACCCGATGAACTGCCAGAACAGCGGGAGCTGCGCCGCCTTGCACAAGTACCGTTCGGCGGCAGGCTTGCTGGTCGGTCCGCCGTCGGTCTGGAAGACGACGAGGGCGGGGTCCTTGGTGCCGCTGTCCAGGTAGTGGTCGATGACGGCGTCCATGGCGAGGTGATAGCTGGTCTTGCCCATGTGGCCGAGCCCGGCCACGATCCGGTCGATCCGGCCCCGGTGGTCGGCGAGCGCGATGTCCGTCTCGGCGTCGATGTCCGTGGAGAAGAAGACGACCGGGACCCGCCCGTCGTCGTCGAGATGGGCGGACAGGCCGAGCACGCGGTCGGCGAGCGCCTGCACGCTGCCGTCCTGGTAGTACGGCTTCATCGAGCCCGAGTAGTCGACCACCAGGTAGACGGCGGCCCGCTGGTCGCTCAGCCCGTGTTTGGTGAGGGAGACTCCGGCGCTCTTGTACAGGCTGACCAGCGCGGGTGCGGTCTCCTCCACCTTCGCGAGGCTGATCGCGGCCATGCGGGGCTCCCTTCGGTCCAGGACGGAGGAGTCGAGGCTACGTCACCGGTGCCCCGTCCTCCCGGCCGTCCCCCAGGTTCGCTATTTTGTTCGCCGCCGTCCCCACCGGCTCATCGTCCCTGCGCAGTGGCTGCGCAGTCCCTTCGTACGTGCTTCAAGGAGCCGGTCGTGGAATCCGAGTCCGCCGAGACCACCGAGTCCGACGTCACCACCTGTTATCGCCATCCCAAGGTGGAGTCCCATGTGCGCTGCACCCGGTGCGACCGCCGCATATGTCCGTCCTGCATGCGCGAGGCGTCCGTCGGCCACCAGTGCCCGGAGTGCGTGAGGGAGGGGGCGCGGTCGGTCCGGCAGGCCCGCACGGTCTTCGGCGGCCGTATCTCGGCGGTGCCCGTCGTGACGTACGTACTGATCGGTCTCAACGTGCTGGCGTATCTGGCCGAGTTGGTGCGCCCGGCGGTGGTGGACCGGTTCGAGATGCTCGGCGCGGAGCTGCTGGGTCCGGACGGCGGTCACTACTACTGGCAGAGCGCGTACTCGCCGGAGTTCCACGCGAGCGGTGTCGTCGACGGCGAATGGTACCGGCTGCTCACCGGTGCGTTCCTTCATCTGCCGCCCACCGAGGGGACGTTCGGGATCGCGCACATCGCGATGAACATGTTCTCCCTGTGGAGCATCGGCCGCGTCGTGGAGACCCAGCTCGGCCGGGTCCGCTATCTCGCCCTGTACCTGCTCTCCGCGCTCGGCGGCTCGGTCCTCGTCCTGCTGATCGCTCCCGGCGACCACACGGTCGGCGCCTCGGGTGCGATCTTCGGGCTGGGGGCCGCGTACTACGTGATGGCGCGCCGTCTCGGCTCCGACATGCGCGCCGTGAACCGCTTCATCGGCAGCCTGCTGCTCTGGCTGGTCCTCTCCGCGTTCGTCACGTCCTGGCAGGGCCACCTCGGCGGTCTGCTGGCGGGCGGTCTGGTCACCCTCGCCTACGCCTACGCGCCCCGCGGCAGCCGCCGCACCCTGGTGCAGGCGGCGGTGTGCGCCGGTCTGCTGGTGCTGATGGTGGTGCTCGTGGCGGGGAAGGTCGCGGCGCTGAAGAGCGGCGCCTGAGCGCCGCGCCGACAGCGCGACCGCCGGGGAGCATCCGGGGCGAACGGGACGGGCCGGGCGCCGCCCGGCCGTAGTCTGTGCGCCATGAAACGAGCCGGTTGTCTGCTTTTCGCCGCCGTCCCCGTCCTCGTCACAGCAGCGGTCTGCCTCGTCCCGTACCTCCACACGGACTCGGCGGACGGCAGGGACGGGAGCACCACGGCGGCGCGGCAGCAGGCCCGCCAGGACGACGGCAAGCGGGCCGGGCGGTCCGACGACGACGAGCTGATCGCGGACCGGCCGCCCGGGCTCGCCGCACCGGCCGAGAAGGAGCTCGCCCAGCAGATCGTGGCGAGCGCCGAGAACTCCACGCTGGACTGGCGCAGCGCGTACGGCTATGTGGAGGACATCGGCGACGGCCAGGGCTACACCGCGGGCGTCATCGGCTTCTGCACGGGCACCCACGACCTGCTCACCCTGGTCGAGGGCTACACCGAGGACCGTCCGGGCAACGGGCTCGCCCGCTACCTGCCCGCGCTGCGCAAGGTGGACGGCACCGACTCGCACGCCGGCCTGGAAGGCTTCCCGGCGGCGTGGAAGCAGGAGGCGCGGGTCGGGGCCTTCCGCGCGGCCCAGGACGCCGAACGCGACCGCGTCTACTTCGACCCGGCCGTGCGCCTCGCCAAGCTCGACGGCCTCGGCACGCTCGGCCAGTTCATCTACTACGACGCGATGGTGATGCACGGCCCCGGCACGAACGCCGACAGCTTCCACGGTCTGCGCGAGCGCGCCGCGAGGGAGGCCGACCCGCCCTCCGCGGGCGGCGACGAGAAGGCGTATCTGGACGTCTTCCTCGACATCCGCCGTACGACGATGAAGTCGAAGAACCCCGACCGCGACACGACCCGCATCGACACGGCCCAGCGGAGGTTCCTCCACGACGGGAACCTCGCGCTGAAGCCGCCGCTGACCTGGAAGGTGTACGGCGAGACGTACCACGTGCCGTAGCTCCTGCCCCTCGGCTCACGCCGGACGGGTCCGAGTGCGGCTCAGCGCGTCCACTTCTCCTTCAGTACCTGCTCCGCGGGCTTGCCGTGCGGGCTGTAGGCGAGCTTCGCCGGGGTCTCGCCGCTGTCCGGCCAGTCGTCCCACATCCACCAGCAGACTCCGGCCCACCACCGGCGGCCCTCGAAGGTGTCGAGCAACGCCCGGTAGGCGGCGGCCTGTTCGGCGTTGCCGGTGCGGGCGCTGACGGTCCAGGAGTAGGGGGCGGTCGTGGCGCCCCGCTGGCTGACGTAGCCCGCCTCGGTGAACAGGATCCGGCGGCCCTGCTGCTCGGAGAAGGCGGCAAGGCGCGCGGCGATCGGCTCCCAGGCGCGGCGCAGCCGTCCGGGGTCGTCCGTGGGTTTCTCGGACAGCGGCCAGTAGGCGTCGATCCCGATGAGGTCGAGCTCCTTCCAGAAGCGGACCTTGCGGTACTCGTCGTAGTTGGCGGCGTAGGTCAGGGGGCCTTCGTACCTCTGCCGTACGGCCGCGATGACCTTCGCCCAGTCGGCCCGGTCGGCGGAGACGCCCGCCAACTCCGTTCCCACGGCGAGCTGTTCGGTGTCGGTGTCGGCTGCCAGGTCCGCGTAGTGGGTGATGAACCGCCGGTACGCGGCGAACCAGGCGGCCCGGTCGCGGGGGCGGATCTCGGCGCGGTCGACATCGCCGGGCAGGTCCACGTGCGGCTTGATCATCACCTTGAGGCCGGCCCGGTGGGCGCGGCGGACGATCCGCGTCAGACTGCCGTCGCTCGCGGTCTCCTCGGTGGTGTGCAGGGCGGAGTCGGCCGGGTGGGTCTGGTACCAGGTCGGGGTGAAGGTGACCCAGTGGGCGCCGGCGGCCCGGATGTCGCGCAGATACCGGGCCGCGGCCGGGCTGTCGTAGTCGGTCCGGTTCCAGGAGGGCAGGGTGATGCCGCGCAGGGCGGCCGCGGTGCCCCGTTCGTCCGCCGAGGTCTTCCTCCCGTCCTTCGAGACCGCCGTCCGGTGCGCGGTGCAGCCGCCCACGGCGAGGAGGACCGCTGCCACGGTGGCAGCGGTCCTCCTCAGGGCGTGTGCCCTCACAGGGCGGCCGGGCTGACGAATGTGTAGCCGAGGGCCTTGATCCCGGCGACGGTGTCCTTCAGCGGCTGGAGCGCGTAGTAGGGGTGGTAGAAGAAGCTGGCGAATCCGTCCCGCACCGCGAGATTGGCCTTGGCCGAGGCGATGAGGTCGGCGGGCAGCCGTGGCGGATGGTTGTTGAACGCCGTGGGCTCGTAATTCCCGATGTTCTCCGGAATCACCTTGGTCCCGTAGACGTCACGGACCACATAGGGGAAGAACTGTCCGATGAACCGGTTCGGGTCCGCCGAGGTGCCGCTCAGTGTTCCGGCGAAATACAGCGAACGTTCGAGCCGGGCGTTGAAGGCGGCGCTGAAGACCTTGTAGTCGGCGGCCGATCCCGCGTAGTGCGGGGTGGTCCACAGGGTCGGCTTCGGAAGTCCCGCTTTGGTGAACTCGGCCAGCGCACTGGTGACTCGGCCCTGGGCCCAGGCGGTGGAGTCCTCGGCGACCGGGCCGTCGTAGACGACGTTGTTCGAGGCGTCCACGTGCGCCCGGTAGAACTCGAAGTCGTCTCCGGTCACTCCGTTGTAGGGATTGGCGATATTGCCGTACTGATGTGTGAATCCGTGGTCCATGAGGACCGCGCCCCGATTCAGCATGTATTTCAGGGCGCTGACCACCTGGGGCCGCTGCGAGAGGGTGATGGTCTGCGGCACGCCGTTGTTGTAGGTGCCGTTGGGGTCCGTGTAGACGGGAATCACGTTGATGCCGTACGGAATCCGCTGGGAATACAGGTAGTCGGCCATGGACCTCAGGGCCGCCGGGTCGGCGTCGGGGCTGATGTCCTCCAGGCGCACGAGGGCACGGTGCCGGTCGGCGGTGGCCGGTGCGAGGGCGTCGAAGAGCAGGTCCTCGGCGGCGATCACACGGTCGCTCTCGGAGACGTAGGCGAAGGGGATCTCACCGATGTAGGTGAGGTTGGACGAGCGGACCGCCCACCCGAAGGTGTGTCCGTTGGAGGTGTCGAGGCCCTCCGCGAGGCGGGTGACCGCGGGATATCCGGTCCCCGTAAGGACATTGGGGCGCAGCACGCCACCATCCTGTCCGGCCGGGATCTTACGGGTGAGCGTCTGCCCCCTGTACGTCACCTGCGTGACCGTACCGACGCTGCCGCCGTCCTCGTAGTACGAACTCGTGGGGTCCCAGCCGTACTTCTGCGTGAAGGGGGCGATGCCGACGGCGTTGGCCATGCCCCAGATGTTGGCGCCCATCCAGGTCACGGGCTTCGTGGTGGCGGCCGCGTCCTGGTAGAAGGCGGCGGGGATCGCGTCCGGAATGTCACCGCCGTAGTAGGTGGAGCCGATGTAGACAACGGCCGCATACGAGTCGAGCATGCCGGCGGTGTACTGCTGGACCGGCTTGGCGGTCACGGTGCCGAAGTGGCCGGCGAGGTTGGCCTCGGCCATCGCGTACAGCTCGCCCAACTGCCCGTAGGGGCCCGCCGTGTCATAGAGGACGAGGGTCGCCGGGTCCGCCGCGGCGGCGACGTCCTCCTGCCGGAACACCGCGGCCTGGGCCCGTACGGCCGTGCCGGCTGAGGCCGGGGATGCCAGGGTCGTGACCGCCGCGCTGAGCCGCGCGGACGTCTTGTGGTGCTTGGCGTGGCGCGCCCTGTCGGCCTTGACCTGGGCCGCGGCCCAGCTCTTGAGGTCGACGCGGTTCATTCCGGACCGGGTGCCGCGGCCCTCGCCGTGGTGCCTGCCGCCGGGGCCCGCCTGTGCGGACGAGGCCATGAAGGAGCCGCCCAGCAGGGCGGCGACGAGCATCAGAACGAGGGTGACCCGGGACAGTCCCCGGTACCCTTCTGACGGTTTCCACACTGATCTCATGATCCATTCCCCCCACTTTGCCAACTATTGGCAAAGCCATTCGCCGAGAAATAAGGCCCAGATTCTTCTGCGCGATCTCGAAGAGTGTCAATGGGCCGGCCGGTGCATTCTTCGAGGGCCATTCGACCCCACCGACGAGACCTCTGACGGCAATTTCAACTCATCCTTCTTGACCGTTACCCTTGTCTGCTACGTTCGCTTTTCACGCGTTGGGGACGCGTGATGAAAAGTGGGGGGACGATGTACGGACGACCCGCCCTGGGGGCTCTTCTGCCCCTGGCAGGGGCGATGGCCGCGCCGGAGGCAATACCCGGCATGCCTTTGGCCAAAGCGTTACAGGAAACCGCTGGAATCGGATTCCTGTTCTATTGCCTGACGGCATTCTTGATAATCCTGGCGCGGATCAGGCTGCGCAGGAGGACGGAACCCGAAGCCCGAGCGAATGCCAGTACCAGGAGCAGTCATGATCAATGAACTGCTGCTCTGGGCCAGCATCACGCTGATCGTGATGGCCGGCTGCTACAACACCAGTCTCTTCGCGCTCTCCCGCCGTCGAATACGCCGGGCGCGCGGGCCTCGAAGAGAGCGTTTCTACGTATTCCTCCTCGCCTGCCTCAATGAGGAGAAAGTGCTTGCCGAAAGCCTGGCGCGGATCACCGCTCTGCCCGCCGGGAATTTCATGGCCCTGGTCATCGACGACGCGTCGGACGACCGTACGGGCGAGATCGCGCTTGCCGCCGACCCCGACCGGGTCCGGCTGCTGCGGCGCGATCTGCCGAACGCACGCCGGGGCAAGGGAGCCGCGCTCAACGACGGGGTGCGCCACCTGCGGGCGTCCGGTCTGCTCGCGGGCCGCGACCCCGCCGATGTCGTGCTCTGTGTGGTCGACGCCGACGGGCGCCTTGACCCGCACGTCGTACAGTCGGTGGACCCCTGCTTCGACGATCCGCGGACGGGTGCCGTGCAGATCTGCGTGCGCATGTACAACCGGGGGCAGGGACTCCTCGCCCGCATGCAGGACATGGAGTTCGTGGTCTACGGCGACGTCTTCCAGAGCGCGCGCCGCTTCATCGGCAGCGTCGGCATGGGCGGCAACGGCCAGTTCATGCGGCTGTCGGCGCTCAACACCCTGGACGGCGACGGTCCCTGGAGCGACAGCCTCACCGAGGACCTCGACCTCGGGGTGCGGCTGCTCGCCAAGGGCTGGACCAACCAGCACTGCACCACCGCCTCGGTGTCCCAGCAGGCCGTACTCGACCTCAAGCGCCTGATCCGGCAGCGATCCCGCTGGTTCCAGGGGCACTTGCAGTCGGCGAACCTCGTCCCGCTCATCCTGCGGGAGGTCCCGACCCGAGCGGCGCTGGACCTGCTCTACCACCTGTCCAGCCCGGTGCTCATCCTGCTCACCTCGCTGCTGCCGCTGTCCTTCCTCGTCGCGCTGGGCGCCACGGTCGTGGCCTCGCTCCACGTGGGCCGTCCGCTGGTCTCGCCCATGTGGCTGCTGGGCCCGTATCTGCTGTCGTTCACGGCCGCGTACGCGTACGGCTTCGTGTACGCCAAGCGGGAGCGGGACCTCGGCCTGCTGCGCTCGGTGCTGCTCGCGCATGTCTTCGTCTTCTACGGCTACATCTGGTTCGCCGCCGGCTGGTGGGGGTTCTGGCGGACCCTGACCGGCCAGCGGGGCTGGCTGAAGACCGCCCGTACCTGAGGGCCGCCGGGGCGCGCCGAGTCCCCGCGCGCGCCCGCTCCCTCACCACCGCATGCGGCGCGAGCGCCGCCCGCACGCCGCTCGTGCGTCGCTCCTCGCTGCTCCGAGGCCGCGGCTCTCTCGTCGGGGCTCTCTCATCGCTGATCTCTCATCTCATCTGCTCTCTCATCACCCTCGCGCGACTGCGCTCGCGTATGCCCTAGGGGGGCCCATGTCCACACCCACGTCAGCCGTGCCCGTACGCGCCATGCTCGTGCTCGGCACCCGGCCGGAGGCGATCAAACTGGCACCCGTCGCACGGGCCATGTCCACCGGCACCCGGTTCGACCCGATCGTCGTCACCACCGGACAACACCGCGAGATGCTGCACCAGATGCTCGGGCTGCTCTGCGTCGACGTCCGCATCGCCCTCGACGTGATGCGCAGCCGCCAGCAGCTGTCCGAACTGACCGCCCGCCTGGTCGGCGAGCTCGGCGAGGTCATGCGCCAGCAGCGGCCCGACCTCGTGGTGGTCCAGGGGGACACCACCACCGCGCTCGCCGGGGCCCTCGCCGCGTTCTACGAGAAGATCCCGGTCGCCCACGTCGAGGCGGGGCTGCGCACCGGCGTCATCGACAACCCCTTCCCGGAGGAGCTCAACCGCAGCCTGATCGGCCGGATCGCCCGCTGGCACTTCGCGCCCACGCCGCGCGCTGCCCAGCACCTGCTGGACGAGGGCGTGCCCCCGGAGCAGGTGTTCACCACCGGCAACACGGTGATCGACAACCTGCTGTGGGTGCTCGGCGAGGGCTCCGGGACCTCCGCCTTCCGTACCGGAGCCAAACGCATCCTGGTGACGCTGCACCGCCGGGAGAACCAGGGCGACCGCATGCGCGGGATGGGCCGGGCGCTGTGCCGGCTCGCCGAGCGCGGGGACGTGGAGATCGTGCTGCCGCTGCACAAAAGTCCCGCCGTACGGGACGTCCTGCTGCCCGAACTCGAAGGCAGGACCGGCATTTCCCTGATCGAGCCGCTCGGTTACGTGGACTTCGCCGCCACCCTCGCCGAGTGCGACCTCGTACTCACGGACTCCGGGGGCGTCCAGGAGGAGGCGCCGAGCCTGAGCAAGCCGGCGCTCGTGCTGCGGACGACCACCGAGCGCCCGGAGGCGGTGGACGCGGGCGCGGCCCGGCTGATCGGCACGGATCCGGACACCATCGTGAGCACCGCGACGGCGCTGCTCGACGACCCCGCCGCGTACCGGCGCATGGCGCGGGCGGGCAACCCGTTCGGGGACGGACAGGCCGCTGAGCGTGTACTCGCCCAGCTGGACGAGGACTTCGCCGCCGATGTACCGGTCACGCTCGCCTCCCCGAGGCCATACTCGACGGCATGACCTCGTCGCCTCCGGACCCCCCATGGCGGATTCCGGCGAGTCCGCCGGAGCGAAGAGGACGCCTCCTCACCCTGCTGGCACTGGCCGGCGCGCTGATCGCCGTACTCGCGGTCACGCTCGGCCAGTGCCGGAGCGAGGAAGCCGCGGCACCGGTCAAACCGTGGGCCGACGGCTCCACGCACGGCCGCTGGTTCTCGGTGTTCAACGGCCATGGCACCAACCGGGGCGACGACGACTCGCTGACCCTGTCGCCCATGGTCGCCGAGGACCCCGGCACCACACATGCCGGACTGGTGGTCAGCACGGCCTCGTACGGCGATCTGCGCTACGAGGCCCGGATGCGGACGATACGGCAGCTGCGCGAGGGCGCCCCCAACCCCTGGGAAGTGCCGTGGCTGGTCTGGGCGTACACGGACCCCGAGCACTTCTACTACATCACCCTGAAGCCGAACGGCTGGGAACTGGGCAAGCGGGACCCCGACTATCCCGGCGGCCAGCGCTTCCTGGCCACCGGGAAGGAGAGGTTCCCGGTGGGCAAGGACCACAAGGTCGTCGTCGAACAGCACGGCCCCGCACTCGAAGTCACCGTCGCCGCCCGGCCCGATCGCCCCCTGGTCACCTTCACCGACACCGAGCGCCCTTACCTGCACGGCCGGGTGGGCGCGTACACGGAGGACGCCACCGTGAAGTTCCAGGACCTGAAGGTGAGTTGACATCCCGTCCCGCCCCCGGACGCACCACGGCGCCCGCCACAGTCCGGTCGGGGACAAGGCAGGCGCCGCGTTCAGTTCCGTACACCGTTGTACGGGACGTCTGTTGGGACGGAACGTCAGACCATCAGGGAACGGTCCGTCGGACGGATCGGAGCCGGCAGATCACTCGCACCCGCGAGGAACCGGTCGACACCACGCGCGGCCGAACGGCCCTCCGCGATCGCCCAGACGATCAGGGACTGGCCGCGACCGGCATCGCCTGCGACGTAGACGCCGGGGACGTTGGTCGCGAACTCGGCGTCGCGGGCGATGTTGCCGCGTGCGTCGAGTTCCAGGGCGAACTGGGAGACCAGGCCGTTCTCGACGTCCGTGCCGGTGAAGCCCATGGCCAGCGTCACCAGCTGGGCGGGGATCGTGCGCTCCGTGCCCGGCTTCGGGGTCAGCTTGCCGTCGACGAACGCGACCTCGGTGAGGTGCAGCCACTGGACGTTGCCGTCCTCGTCGCCCTCGAAGTGGGTGGTGGAGACGGAGTAGACCCGCTCGCCGCCCTCCTCGTGCGCGGAGGTGACCTTGTAGAGCATCGGGAACGTCGGCCAGGGCTGGCCCGGGTTCCGCTCCTCGCCCGGCTGCGGCATGATCTCCAGCTGCGTGACCGACGCCGCGCCCTGGCGGTGAGCGGTGCCGACGCAGTCCGCGCCGGTGTCGCCGCCGCCGATGACCACGACGTGCTTGCCCTCGGCCGAGATCGGGGGCGCCACGAAGTCGCCCTCCTGGACCTTGTTGGCCAGCGGCAGGTACTCCATGGCCTGGTAGATGCCCTTCAACTCCCGCCCGGGGACGGGAAGATCGCGGGCGGTCGTCGCACCGGCGGCGATGACCACGGCGTCGTACCGCTTGCGCAGGTCGGTCGCCTTGAGGTCGCGGCCGATCTCGATACCGGTACGGAAACGGGTGCCCTCCGCGCGCATCTGCTCGATACGGCGGTTGATGTGCCGCTTCTCCATCTTGAACTCGGGGATGCCGTACCGCAGGAGGCCTCCGATGCGGTCCGCGCGCTCGTAGACGGCGACCGTGTGACCGGCCCGCGTCAGCTGCTGCGCGGCGGCCAGGCCCGCCGGGCCCGACCCGATGACCGCGACGGTCTTGCCCGACAGGCGCTCGGGGATCTGCGGGGCGACGTCCCCGGAGTCCCACGCCTTGTCGATGATCGACACCTCGACGTTCTTGATGGTCACGGCGGGCTGGTTGATGCCCAGCACGCACGCCGACTCACAGGGCGCCGGGCACAGACGGCCCGTGAACTCCGGGAAGTTGTTCGTCGCGTGCAGGCGCTCCGACGCGGCGGACCAGTCCTCGCGGTACGCGTAGTCGTTCCACTCGGGGATCAGGTTCCCCAGCGGACAGCCGTTGTGACAGAACGGGATGCCGCAGTCCATGCAGCGCGAGGCCTGCGTGGGGATGATGGGCAGCAGCGAGCCGGGAACGTAGACCTCGTTCCAGTCACGCACGCGCTCCTCGACCGGGCGGGTCCTGGCGACCTCGCGGCCGTGGTTGAGAAAGCCCTTGGGATCAGCCATTGGTCGCCGCCTCCATCATCTTCTCGGTGATCTCGGTCTCGGTGAGACCGGCTCGCTCGGCGGCGTCCTTGGCGGCGAGCACTGCCTTGTACGTGCTGGGGATGATCTTGCTGAAGCGGTCCACCGCGGTGTCCCACTCGGCCAGGAGCTTCTCGGCGACCGTCGAGCCGGTCTCCTCCTGGTGGCGGCGCACCACGTCGTGCAGCCACTGCTTGTCGGTGTCGTCGAGGGCCTCGACCGCACCGGCGCTGGTGACGTTTACGTTGTCGCGGTTCAGGTCGATGACGTAGGCGATGCCGCCCGACATACCGGCCGCGAAGTTGCGGCCCGTCTCGCCGAGGACCACCGCGTGACCGCCGGTCATGTACTCGCAGCCGTGGTCGCCCACGCCCTCCGAGACCACCGTCGCGCCGGAGTTGCGGACGCAGAAGCGCTCGCCCGTACGACCGCGCAGGAACAGTTCGCCGCCCGTCGCGCCGTAGGCGATGGTGTTGCCCGCGATGGTGGAGAACTCCGCGAGGTGGTCGGCGCCCCGGTCCGGGCGGACGACGACGCGGCCGCCGGAGAGGCCCTTGCCGACGTAGTCGTTGGCGTCGCCCTCCAGGCGCAGCGTGACACCGCGCGGCAGGAAGGCGCCGAAGGACTGGCCCGCGGAACCCGTGAAGGTGATGTCGATGGTGTCGTCGGGCAGGCCCGCGCCACCGAACTTCTTCGTCACCTCGTGGCCGAGCATGGTGCCGACCGTGCGGTTGATGTTGCGGATCGCCACCTGGGCGCGGACCGGCTGGGCGTCGGCCGCACCGGACGCGGCCAGGGCGTCGGCGGCGAGCCTGATCAGCTCGTTGTCGAGCGCCTTCTCCAGGCCGTGGTCCTGCTCGACGACCTGGTGCAGCGCGGCGCCCTCGGGCAGCTCGGGCACGTAGAAGAGCGGGGTCAGGTCCAGGCCCTGCGCCTTCCAGTGGTCGACGGCACGGGTCACGTCGAGCGACTCGGCGTGGCCGACGGCCTCCTCGATGGTGCGGAAGCCCAGCTCGGCGAGGATCTCGCGGACCTCTTCGGCGATGAACTTGAAGAAGTTCACGATGTACTCGGCCTTGCCGGCGAACCGGTCGCGCAGCACCGGGTTCTGCGTGGCGATGCCGACCGGGCAGGTGTCGAGGTGGCAGACGCGCATCATGACGCAGCCGGAGACGACGAGCGGCGCGGTCGCGAAACCGAACTCCTCGGCGCCCAGCAGCGCGGCGATGACGACGTCACGGCCGGTCTTCAGCTGGCCGTCGGTCTGTACGACGATGCGGTCGCGCAGGCCGTTGAGCAGCAGCGTCTGCTGGGTCTCGGCGAGACCGAGCTCCCAGGGACCACCGGCGTGCTTGAGGGAGGTGAGCGGCGAGGCGCCCGTACCACCGTCGTGGCCGGAGATGAGCACGACATCGGCGTGCGCCTTGGAGACACCCGCGGCGACCGTGCCGACACCGACCTCGGAGACCAGCTTCACGTGAATCCGCGCCTGCGGGTTCGCGTTCTTCAGGTCGTGGATCAGCTGGGCCAGGTCCTCGATGGAGTAGATGTCGTGGTGCGGCGGCGGGGAGATCAGGCCGACGCCGGGGGTGCTGTGCCGGGTCTTGGCGACCCAGGGGTACACCTTGTGGCCGGGCAGCTGGCCGCCCTCGCCGGGCTTGGCACCCTGCGCCATCTTGATCTGGATGTCGTCCGCGTTGACGAGGTACTCGCTGGTCACACCGAAGCGGCCGGAGGCGACCTGCTTGATGCTGGAGCGGCGCGCGGGGTCGTAGAGACGGTCCGCGTCCTCGCCGCCCTCACCGGTGTTGGACTTGCCGCCCAGCTGGTTCATCGCGATGGCGAGCGTCTCGTGCGCTTCCTTCGAGATGGAGCCGTACGACATGGCGCCGGTGGAGAAGCGCTTGACGATCTCGGAGACCGGCTCGACCTCGTCGAGGGAGATCGAGGGACGGTCCGAGGTGAAGCCGAAGAGGCCGCGCAGCGTCATCAGCCGCTCGGACTGCTCGTTCACACGCTCCGTGTACTTCTTGAAGATGTCGTAGCTGCCGGAGCGCGTGGAGTGCTGGAGGCGGAAGACCGTCTCCGGGTCGAACAGGTGCGGCTCGCCCTCGCGGCGCCACTGGTACTCGCCGCCTATGTCGAGGGCGCGGTGCGCGGGCGCGATGCCGGAGGCGGGGTACGCCTTGGCGTGCCGGGCGGCGACCTCCTTGGCGATGACGTCGAGACCGGCGCCGCCGATCTTCGTCGCCGTGCCGTTGAAGTACTTCTCGACGAAGGCCTGGTCCAGGCCGACGGCCTCGAAGACCTGGGCGCCGCGGTAGGAGGCGACGGTCGAGATGCCCATCTTGGACATGACCTTGAGGACGCCCTTGCCGAGCGCGTAGATCAGGTTGCGGATGGCCTGCTCGGACTCGATGCCCGTGAGGAACGTGCCCGCGCGGACGAGGTCCTCGACGGACTCCATCGCCAGGTACGGGTTGACGGCCGCGGCGCCGAAGCCGATGAGGAGGGCCACGTGGTGGACCTCGCGGACGTCGCCCGCCTCGACCAGCAGGCCCACCTGGGTGCGCTGCTTGGTGCGGATGAGGTGGTGGTGGACGGCCGCGGTGAGCAGCAGCGACGGGATCGGCGCGTGCTCGGCGTCGGAGTGCCGGTCCGAGAGGACGATCAGGCGGGCGCCGTTCTCGATGGCCGCGTCGGCCTCGGCGCAGATCTCCTCGATGCGCGCGGCGAGGGAGTCGCCGCCGCCGGAGACCCGGTACAGGCCGGAGAGGGTCGCGGCCTTCATGCCCGGCATGTCGCCGTCGGCGTTGATGTGGATGAGCTTGGCCAGCTCGTCGTTGTCGATCACCGGGAAGGGCAGGGTGACGCTGCGACAGGAGGCGGCGGTCGGCTCCAGCAGGTTGCCCTGCGGGCCCAGCGACGAGCGCAGGGAGGTGACCAGCTCTTCGCGGATCGCGTCCAGCGGCGGGTTGGTGACCTGCGCGAACAGCTGGGTGAAGTAGTCGAAGAGCAGCCGGGGGCGCTGCGAGAGCGCGGCGATCGGCGTGTCCGTGCCCATGGAGCCGATCGGCTCGGCGGCGGCCTTGGCCATCGGCGCGAGGATGACGCGCAGCTCTTCCTCGGTGTAGCCGAAGGTCTGCTGGCGACGGGTGACCGAGGCGTGGGTGTGCACGATGTGCTCGCGCTCGGGCAGGTCGGACAGCTCGATCTCGCCGGCCTCCAGCCACTCCGCGTACGGCATGTCCGTGGCGAGGGCGGCCTTGATCTCGTCGTCCTCGATGATGCGGTGCTCGGAGGTGTCGACGAGGAACATCTTGCCGGGCTGCAGGCGGCCCTTGCGGACGACCTTCGCGGGGTCGATGTCGAGGACGCCGACCTCGGAGCCGAGGACGACGAGGCCCTCGTCGGTCACCCAGTAGCGGCCGGGGCGCAGACCGTTGCGGTCGAGGACCGCGCCGACCTGGGTGCCGTCGGTGAAGGTGACACAGGCCGGGCCGTCCCAGGGCTCCATCATCGTGGAGTGGAACTGGTAGAAGGCACGGCGGGCCGGGTCCATGGAGTCGTGGTTCTCCCACGCCTCCGGGATCATCATCAGCACGGAGTGCGGGAGCGAGCGGCCGCCGAGGTGGAGCAGCTCCAGGACCTCGTCGAAGGACGCGGAGTCGGAGGCGTCGGGAGTGCAGACGGGGAAGATCCGGTCGAGCTTCTCCGTGCCGAAGAGGTCGGAGACGAGCTGCGACTCGCGGGCCTTCATCCAGTTGCGGTTGCCCTTGACCGTGTTGATCTCGCCGTTGTGCGCGACGAAGCGGTACGGGTGGGCGAGCGGCCAGCTCGGGAAGGTGTTGGTGGAGAAGCGGGAGTGCACGAGCGCGATCGCGGAGGCGAAGCGGCGGTCGGACAGGTCCGGGAAGAAGGGCTCCAGCTGGCCGGTGGTCAGCATGCCCTTGTAGACGATGGTGCGGGCGGAGAGCGACGGGAAGTACACGCCGGCCTCGCGCTCGGCGCGCTTGCGCAGCACGAACGCCTTGCGGTCGAGGTCGATGCCCTTGCTCGCGCCGTCGGTCACGAAGATCTGGCGGAAGGCGGGCATCGTCGAGCGGGCGGTGGCGCCGAGCAGCTCGGGGGCGACCGGGACCTCGCGCCAGCCGAGGACGGTGAGGTCCTCCTCGCCGGCGATGGCGTCGATCCGGGCGGCGGCCTCGGCGGTGCCGTCCCCGGGCAGGAAGGCGATACCGACGGCGTAGGCACCGGCCTCGGGCAGCTCGAAGCCCGCGACCTCACGAAGGAACGCGTCGGGAACCTGGGACAGGATGCCCGCGCCGTCGCCCGAGTCGGGCTCGGAGCCGGTGGCACCGCGGTGTTCCAGGTTGCGCAGAACCGTGAGCGCCTGCTCGACCAGCGCGTGGCTCGCCTCGCCGGTGAGGGTGGCCACGAAGCCGACGCCACAGGCGTCGTGCTCGTTGCGGGGGTCGTACATACCCTGCGCAGCAGGGCGAGCATCCATGAAGGACCAGTTCTGGCCGTTCGTGGAGTGCTGGGACGGCTGGCGCGGCGAACGCATCGGCTCTCCCGTCGTCGTCGTGGCATATGACATCTGCCGAGGGACGACGTTGGCCCTCTGCTAAGTGCAAAATTTCGTGCAGGTTACATGATGGGGCGGATCTCGGGAACCGGATACTCCGTTCCAACATGCGGACACCGCAGGGTGGCGGTGGGGTACCGCGCACGGCGGTGGAAGTTAAGGGGCCCAAGCGGACAGATCGATGCCCGACGGGCCGAATCGTGGCAGGCGTCGTCGCCCGCCACGAAGGTGCGGTGCAGGCGTCATTGCCTGCGGCGCTTACGGCTAATGCCCGTTGGTCAAACGATCGAAACCGCCGGGTAACAACTATTTATGCGGTCCCTCGCATAAATAGCGTGCCGCATCATCCTACGGCCGTACCGAACAAGCTGCCCAGGGCGTACGTCACACCCGCCGCGGCGCCACCCAGAGCGAGCTGCCGCAGCCCGCTGTACCACCAGGATCGCGCGGTCACCTTGGCCACGACGGCACCACAGGCGAAGAGCCCGAACATCGCGAGCAGCAGCGCGGGCCACAGGGCCGCCGCGCCCAGCAGATACGGGAGGACGGGCAGCAGGGCGCCGAGCGCGAAGGAGCCGAAGCTCGACACGGCGGCGACGCCCGGCGAGGGCAGGTCGCCGGGGTCGATGCCCAGCTCCTCGCGGGCGTGGATCTCCAGGGCCTGCTCGGGGTCGCGCGAGAGCTGCTTGGCGACTTCGCGGGCGAGCTCGCGCTCGACACCACGGGCCTCGTAGAGCTCGGCGAGCTCGCGCTCCTCGTCCATCGGGTGCTTGCGCAACTCCCGGCGCTCCACGTCGAGTTCGGCCTCGACCAGTTCGCGCTGCGAGGCCACCGAGGTGTACTCCCCCGCGGCCATCGAGAAGGCACCGGCGGCGAGCCCCGCCAGGCCGGTGATGACGATGGTGCGGTGCGAGACGTCGCCGCCCGCGACACCGGTCATCAGGGCGAGGTTGGAGACGAGTCCGTCCATCGCACCGAAGACCGCGGGGCGCAGCCAGCCACCGTTGACATCCCGGTGGGTGTGGTTGTCACGGTGCGCCTCGTGCAGCGTCGCCTCGGTGTCGATGATGGCCATGCCAGGTCCCCCCAGGAAGCTTAGCCAAAGCTAAGTTTGGACAAGTTCTACTCTTTGACAACGCCCACAGTACGTTCGGAAATTCCTTCCCGCCAGCAAGGAAAGGCTGGGCTAACCTGCACTTTTACCCGCCCACGCTCATTCGTGATCATGGCTGCACAGATGTCGTCCGGGTGACGCTGGGGCTCGCGAGGCTCTGCCGAACCACTCAGGTGGCACAGATCCGCAAAGGGGGTCCGTGCCCTGAGAAGGAGAGGCACCGTATGGCTTCCATCGCCTGCATTCCCTCGGCCCCGGCGCCCGGCGGCGCCGGACTCCGCGAACGCGCGCACGGGGCGCTGCTCGGCCTCGCCGTCGGGGACGCGCTGGGCGCGCCCGCGGAGAACATGAAGCCGTCCGAGATCCGCGCCCGCTGGGGCCGCATCACCGGGTACGTCAGCGACAACCCGGCCGGCACCGACGACACCGAGTACGCGATCTTCTCCGGGCTCCTGCTGGCCCGGCACGGCTCGGCGCTCACGGTCGCCCATGTGGAGGCGGCCTGGCACCAGTGGATCGCCGACCGTGACGAGGGACCGTTCCGCGGGGCGGGCTTCAGCGAGCGGGGCACGCTGGAGAACCTCCGCCGGGGTCTCGCCGCGCCCATCTCGGCCCAGCACCGGCACGCCTGGAGCGACGGACTCGCCATGCGCGCGGCCCCCTTCGGGGTCTTCGCGGCGGGCCGCCCGGCGGAGGCGGCCCGGCTGGTGGCGATCGACGGCTCGGTCAGCCACGACGGCGAGGGCATCTACGGCGGCCAGGCCGTCGCGGCGGGCGTCGCCGCGGCGATGGCGGGCGCCCCCACCATCGCGGTGGTCGCCTCCGCGCTCGCCGTCATCCCGGACGACTCCTGGACGGCCCGCTCGCTGCGCCGCGCCGTCGCCGTGGCCCACCGCGGCGAACGCGCGGTCCGCTCGGCGGTCGTCATCGGCGGCTACCCCTGGACCGACCTCGCCCCCGAAGCGGTGGCCCTGGCCTTCGGCGCGTACGCCGCCGCCGACGGCGACTTCACGGAATCCGTGCTCACCGCCGTCAACATGGGCCGCGACGCCGACACCACGGCAGCCGTCGCGGGCGCGCTGGCCGGCGCGACACAGGGCGCCTCGTCGATCCCCGCCGCCTGGGCCGCGGCGATCGGCCCGGCCCGCGGCAGCTGCCTCCCCTCCATGCGGGGCCACCACGTCCTGGACATCGCCGAGTTGCTGACTCCGGGCGAGGACGGGAAGTGGGGGACGGGGGTGCGGGTGCGGGACGGGGCCGGGGCCGGGGTCGGGGTCGGGCTCGTACGGGATCCGGACGCGTTCGTACTGGCCGCCGACGAGGACGAGGTGGAGGCGTGAGACCCGGGCTGGTGGCAGACGAGCCCGGCGAGGGCGCCGCGTCGGCGGCGGAGCCGCACACGGAGGGCGGCGGACCCGCGGCCGCCGACGGCGAGGACGCCCCGCAGGGGCCACCCGCACCCGACGACGAAAGCCGCACAGGTGGTGCGGGTGGGAACAGCCGGGCCGAAGGCGCAGCCGAGGCCGGAACGCGACGCCCCCACCCCCGCCGTATCGAGGGCCTCCTGCTCGGCCTCGCCGCGGGCGACGCCGCCGGGTGGCCGGCCGCAAGGCACCGTGCCGCGCGGATGCCCGAGTGGACGCGGCGGCTGACACGGGAGCTGGACACGTTCGCCGAGCAGAACGCGACCACCACACTGCCCGTGCCCATCGCGCTGAACCAGCCGCCGGAGCCGCTGCGGCTCGGGCCGTCGGACGACGCGGAGTGGGCGGCGTTCGCGGCCGAGGCCGTACTGCGGGCCGCGGACGGGAGCGCACTGGAGGACCTGAGCCGGGAGCGCCGGATGAGGGCGGCCATCGACCTGTCGTGGAACGCCGTCGCCGCCGAGGTCGCCGCGGCCGCCGACCGCGCCGCCGAGGCCGAGTCGATGCTGCTGCCGCTGCGCGCCCGGATCTCCGTACGGGCCGGACTCGGCAACCTCGCCGCCGGGCTGCGTCCGCCCGCCACCGGCCACGACAACCCCCACTACTTCGACGACGCCGCCTGCGTACGGGCCTGCGTGCTCGCCGTGGCCCACCGGGGCGACCCCCGACGCGCCGCGGAACTCGCCGAGTTCGACGCCCGCTACACCCAGGACGGCGACGGCGTGCACGGCGCCCGTGCCATGGCCGCGGCGCTCGCACAGGCCCTCGCCGGCGCCGACGTCGACGCCTGTGTGACGGCCGCGCTCGCCGAGCTGCCCGAGGCGACGGAGATCGGCCGCAACGCCCGGCACGCGGTCGCACTCGCACACGGCGCCGACAGCGCCTTCGGCCTCGTCCCGCTCCTGGAGCACCAGATCGTCGACCACGTCTACAGCTACGGCATCGCCGCCGCCGAGACCGTCCCCGTCGCCCTGGCCCTCGCCCTCGCCTCCCGCGGCCGGATCGCCGAGGCGGTGCCTGCCGCCGCCTGTCTGTCCCGCGTCGCCGACTCCGCCCCCGCCCTCGCGGGCGCCCTGACCGGCGCACTGGGCGGCGGCGCAGCACTCCCCGCGTCCTGGCGCGACGCCTGCCGCACCCTCTCGGGCTGCGCCCTGCCCCGCCTGACGGGCACGGACCTGGTGGAACTCGCCGAGCTCCTGGAATCAGAGGAACGGGGCACACCAGGAGGATGATTCGGGACATGACGCCCACAACACCCCTTGATGAGCGGATCGACCACGCCCTCGTCGGAGCCGCCGTCGGCGACGCGCTCGGCGGTCCCGTCGAGGGCTACACCCCCGAGCAGATCGTCGAGCGCCACGGCGGCCGCGTGCACGGCGTCGTCGGCCCCTGGAACGGCGACACCTGGCGCACCGCCCGCCCCATCGCCCCGTACCACAAGGGCGACGGGCACGTCACCGACGACACCTTGATGACCCATGCACTGGTACGGGTCTACGGCGCCGTACGCGACCACCTCGACGCGTACGCGGTCGCCGAGCACCTCGTCCCCGACCTGATGACGACCCCGCGCTGGATCCCCGAACTGGAGGCCGACGCGCTCCCCCTCCAGCGGATCTTCCTCGCCGAGAAGTGGCTGGTGGCGCGCCTCCACTACGGCCACACGGACCCCCGGGAGGCAGGGGTCGGCAACATCGTCAACTGCGGTGCCGCGATGTACATGGCCCCGGTCGGCCTGGTCAACGCGGCGAACCCGGCGGGCGCGTACGCCGAGGCGCTGGACGTCGCGGGCGCGCACCAGTCCTCGTACGGCAGGGAGGCCGCCGCCGTCTTCGCGGCGGGGGTGGCGGCGGCCTGCGCGCCGGACGCGGACCCGGACTCGGTGGTCGCGGCATGCCTGGCCCTCGCGAAGGACGGCACGCGTGCCGCGATCGAGACGGTCTGCGAAGTCGCCGCCCGCTACAAGGACTTCGAGTCGGCACTGCGCCCGCTGCGCGAGGCCGTCGCTGCCTACGACACGGTGGGCCCCGACTACCGCACGCCCTCGCTGGACGCCCGCCGGCCCTCCCGTATCCGGTCGATCGAGGAACTCCCCATCGCGCTGGGCATGCTGGTGGTCTCCGGCGGCGACTACCGGCACGCCGTCCTCGGCTCGGTCAACTACGGCCGCGACTGCGACTCCATCGCCACCATGGCGGGCGCCCTCGCCGGCGCGCTCGGTTCGGAGGTCCCGCGCGACTGGGCCAAGACGGTCGGCGAGGCGAGCCGCCTCGATCTGCACGCCCCGGCGGTGACGCTCACGCGGGTGGCAGCCGAGATCTTCGCCCGCGACCTGAGCCGCCGCCGCGCCCACGAGTCGGCGTTCGCCCAGCTCGGAGGCGCGAGATGCTCCGACTGACCTGGGTGCAGCCCGAGGACCTCCTCGGCCATGAACTCCGCCAGGCGGCACAGGACGGCCGCGAGCCGTCGGCGATCGCCGCCCGCTGGCGCGCGGCGGGCGGCCCGGAGGCCCCCCTGACCGCGGGCGCCTCACCGGCTCCGGCGTCTCCCTACCTCCGGGTCCTTGCAGAGGACCTCCTCGACGAACTGGCGGACCTGCCCGGCAAGTTGACCGATCAGGAGCCGACGAGCGCCGCCCGGATCAAGGCGCACTGCCCGAACTGGCCCGCGCCGCCCGCCGCCCCCGCGCGTCTCCCGGCGAACGCATCCCTCCTCCGCCTGGAAGCAGCCTGGCTGGGCAGAGCAGCTGGGTGCCTCCTGGGCAAACCGGTGGAGAAGCTGCCCCTGGAAGGCATCCGCCGACTCGCCCGCGCCACCGGCAACTGGCCCCTGCACACCTGGTTCACCGCGAAGGGCCTCCCCCCGGAACTGACCACCGCCTATCCGTGGAACCGCCGCTCCGCGACCACCTCCCTCGCCGAGAACATCGACGGCATGCCGGAGGACGACGACCTCAACTACCCCCTCCTCAACGTCCTGTTGCTCCAGCGGTACGGCCGCGACTTCACCACGGCGGACGTGGCCCGCCTCTGGCTGGACGAACTCCCCGCGGGCCGTACGTTCACCGCCGAACGCATCGCCTACCGCAACCTCCTCTCCGGCATCGAGCCCCCGCACACGGCCCGCCTGCGCAACCCGTTCCGCGAATGGATCGGCGCGCTGATCCGCGCGGACGTGCACGGCTGGACGAACCCCGGCGACCCGGCCGGCGCCGCCGAGCAGGCCTACCGCGACGCCGCCCTCACCCACACCGCCAACGGCGTCTACGCCGCGATGTTCACGGCGGCCACCATCGCCGAGGCCGCCGCCGGACGCCACGACGTCCACCACTGCCTGCGCACCGGCCTCACCGTCGTCCCGCCCGACTCCCGCCTTGCCCAGGCGGTCCGCCATGCCGTCCAAGTCGCCCTGAGACACGAGGACTTCGACGCCGTGGTGGACGAACTGCACGCCACTCACCGCGCGTACCACTGGGTCCACGCCATCCCCAACACCGCCCTGATCGCCGCCGCCCTCACCCACGCGGACGGCGACTTCACCGGGTCCGTCTGCCGTGCGGTGTCCGGGGGCCTGGACACCGACTCCAACGGCGCGACGGCGGGAAGCATCGCGGGCCTGCTGGCCGGTGACCCCGCCGCCCTGCCCGACCGCTGGACGACCCCCCTCAAGAACCGCCTCGCCACCTCCGTCGCCGACTTCTACGGCACCGGCTTCGACACCCTCGCCCACCTCACCCACCGGGAGATGCGTTGACCCAGATCGCCGTGCTCGGCAGCACGAACATGGACCTCGTCGCGTACGTCGCCAAGGCCCCGCAGCGCGGAGAGACGGTGACGGGGCGGGAGTTCCGTACGGTCCCGGGAGGCAAGGGCGCCAACCAGGCGATCGCCGCGGCCCGTTCGGGCGCCGACGTCTCGATGATCGGCGCGGTGGGCGCCGACGCGTTCGGCAGCCAACTCCGCGCCACCCTGGAGCACTCGGGCGTGGACACCGACCATCTGCGCACCATCGAGGGCCCGTCCGGCACCGCGCACATCGTCGTGGACGACGAGGGCGGCAACGCGATCGTGGTCATCCCCGGCGCGAACGGCACCGTCGACCACCTCGCCCCCGGCGACGAGAGTCTCATCGCCGGCGCCGACGCGCTCCTCCTCCAGCTGGAGATCCCGCTCGTCGGCGTTCGGGTGGGCGCCGAGGCCGCGCGCCGTCACGGGGTCCGCACCGTCCTCACCCCCTCCCCCGCCCAGCCGCTGCCTGCCGAACTCCTCGCCGTCACGGACCTGTTGGTGGCCAACGAGCTGGAGGCCGCCACCCTCGCCGGGGTCACCGACCCCCAGCAGGCGGCCAGCGCGCTCCTCGACCTGGTGCCGGAGGCGGTGATCACGCTGGGCGCGGCCGGCAGCCTGTACGCGGCCCGGGGCACCGAGCCGTTCGCCGTGCCCGCGCCCCGGGTGGCCGCCGTGGACTCGACCGGCGCGGGCGACACCTTCGTCGGAGCCCTGGCCGTGGCACTCGCGGAAGGCAGGCCGGTCCGGGAGGCCCTGGCGTGGGCGTCGGCGGCGGCCTCGCTCTCGGTGCAGCGGCTCGGGGCGTCGTCCTCGATGCCGTACCGCCCCGAGATCGACACCCAGGCGTCGCAGCAGACGCGACAGCCGCAGCAGCACACCTCATGAGCGCCCGGGCAGGGGCCCGACCCGCGGGATCGCACACGGAGTTCGGCCCGCTCAGCGGCCTGCGCGTCCTCGACCTCGCGACGCTGTTCGCCGGACCGCTCGCCGCCACCATGCTCGGCGACTTCGGCGCCGAAGTGATCAAGGTCGAGCATCCGGGCCGCCCCGACCCGTCCCGGGGACACGGCCCTTCCAAGGACGGCGTCGGCCTCTGGTGGAAGCTGCTGGGCCGCAACAAGCGCACGATCACGCTCGACCTGTCCCGGCCCGGCGGCCGAGCGACCCTGCTGCGCCTCGCCGCGACCGCCGACGTGATCATCGAGAACTTCCGCCCCGGCACGCTGGAGAAGTGGGACCTCGGCTGGGAGGAGCTGTCGGCCGCGAACCCCCGGCTGGTGCTCGCCCGGGTCACCGGCTTCGGCCAGTTCGGCCCGTACGCGCGCCGTCCCGGCTTCGGCACGCTCGCGGAGGCGATGAGCGGCTTCGCGGCCATCACCGGCGAACCGGACGCGCCGCCGACCCTGCCGCCCTTCGGGCTCGCCGACTCGATCGCGGGCCTGGCGACGGCGTACGCGGTGATGGCCGCGCTCCGGGCCCGCGACACGACCGGTCAGGGCCAGGTGATCGACATGGCGATCATCGAGCCGATCCTCACGGTCCTCGGCCCGCAGCCGCTCTGGTACGACCAGTTGGGCCACGTCCAGCCCCGCACCGGCAACCGCTCCGCGAACAACGCGCCCCGCAACACCTACCGCACGGCGGACGGTTCATGGGTCGCCGTGTCCACCTCGGCGCAGTCGGTCGCGGAACGCGTGATGCGGCTGGTCGGCCGCCCCGACCTGATCGAGCAGCCGTGGTTCGCGACGGGCGCCGACCGCGCCCACCACGCGGACGTCCTCGACGAGGCGGTCGGGGCGTGGATCGCCGCCCGTACCCGCGCGGAGGTCGTCGAGGCCTTCGAGAAGGCGGAGGCAGCGGTGGCCCCGATCCAGGACGTACGGGATGTGATGACCGACCCGCAGTACGCCGCCCTGGACACCATCACCACCGTCGAGGACCCCGAACTGGGCCCGCTGCGCATGCAGAACATCCTCTTCCGGCTCTCCGCCACCCCCGGCGCGATCCGCTGGGCGGGCCGGCCGCACGGCGCCGACACGACCACAGTCCTCACCGAACTGGGCCTGACCCCCACCGAGATCAACACCCTGAGAACGGAGGGAGCCCTGTGACCACCCCGCACACGCTCCCCCCGCCGCTCCCCGGCACCCGGCCGAACACCCTCGACCACCACCGCAGCCCCGCAGCGAAAGCCCCCGCCCCACCCACCACCGACCCCAGCCCTCCAAGACCGGCAGGAGCCCTGTGACCACCCCCCACGCGCTCCCCGCCTCCTTCCCCCTCACCTGGCTGTACGTCCCCGGCGACCGCCCCGAGGTCGTGGCGAAGGCCCTGGTCGCCGGGGCCGACGTCGTTCTCGTCGACCTGGAGGACGCGGTCGCCCCCGAACGCAGGGGGTACGCCCGTGCGGCCACCGCCGAGCTGCTCACCGAGCCGCCGACCGTCCCGGTGCATGTGCGGATCAACGCCCTCGGCAGTCCCGCCGCCGAGGACGACCTCAGGGCCCTCTCCTCGCTGCCCGGCCTGTCGGGGCTGCGGCTACCGAAGGTGACCTCGCCCTCGGATGTCGTACGGGTCGCGGAGCGCGCCGCTCCCTCCGGAGGCGGCGCGCTTCCCCTGTACGCCCTCGTGGAGACGGCCCTCGGCGTGGAGCAGGCCTTCGCCATCGCCTCCGCCCACCCGGCGCTGCACGGCATCGCCCTCGGCGAGGCCGACCTCCGGGCGGACCTGGGGGTACGCGACGACACCGGCCTGGACTGGGCCCGTGCCCGCGTCGTCGTGGCCGCACGGGCCGCGGGCCTGGCCCCGCCCGCGCAGTCCGTCCACCCCGACACCCGCGACCTCGACGGCCTCGCCGCCTCCTGCGCCCACGGCCGCGCCCTGGGCTTCCTCGGCCGGGCCGCCATCCACCCCCGCCAACTCCCCGTCATCGAGCGGGCCTATCTCCCCACCCCGGACGAGATCACCTCCGCCGAAACCATCGCGAAGGCCGCCGCGGCCCACCCTGGCGCCCAGGCCCTGCCCGACGGCCGGTTCATCGACGCGGCGGTCGTGGCAGACGCCCACCGCACGCTGGCGCTGGCCCGCCGCTCGGGCTGAGCGCAGCACACGAAGGGGGCGCCGGATCCATGATCCGGCGCCCCCTTCGACGTACGAGCGAAGCTCAGCTCTTCTTGGCCGACTCGGCCTCGTCCTTCATGGACTCGCCGGACTCAGCGGACTCGGCAGGCTCCGCGGGCTCGGCGGCTTCCGCAGGCTCGGCGTCCGCCTTCTTGGCGAGATCGACGTCGGCGTCGGCATCGGCATCGGCCTTGGCGTCGGCTTCGGCCTCACCGTCGGCGGCCGTGTCACCGGCGTCGGCCTCACCGGCTGCCTCACCCTCGTCGGCAGCGCCCGGCTCGACGATCTCCTCGCGCCCCGGCCGCAGCCGCGCCGACAGCACCATGTAGACCACCGCGAGGACGAAGACCACCATCGCGGTCCAGTCGTTGAGACGCAGGCCCAGGATGTGGTGGGCGTCGTCGACGCGCATGTACTCGATCCAGCCGCGGCCCACGCAGTACGCGGCGACGTACAGCGCGAACGCCCGCCCGTGGCCGAGCTTGAACCGGCGGTCGGCCCAGATGACGAGGAAACCGACACCGACGCACCACAGCGACTCGTACAGGAACGTCGGGTGGTACGTGCCCGGGACGCGGCCGTCCGTCGAGGACGTGATCTTCAGGGCCCACGGAACGTCCGTGGCCTTGCCGTACAGCTCCTGGTTGAACCAGTTGCCCCAGCGGCCGATCGCCTGCGCGAAGACGATGCCGGGGGCGAGGGCGTCGGCCCAGGCCGGCAGCGGAATGCCCCGGCGGCGGCAGCCGATCCAGGCGCCCACCGCACCGAGCGCGATCGCGCCCCAGATGCCGAGGCCGCCCTGCCAGATCTTGAAGGCGTCGACCCAGTCACGGCCCTCGCTGAAGTACAGCTCGTAGTCCGTGATCACGTGGTAGAGCCGGCCGCCGACCAGGCCGAACGGCACGGCCCAGACCGCGATGTCGGCCACCGTGCCGGGCCGCCCGCCTCGGGCGATCCAGCGCTTGTTGCCGAGCCAGACGGCTACGAAGACGCCGATGATGATGCAGAACGCGTAGCCGCGCAGCGGAATGGGGCCGAGATGCAGCACACCGTGCGACGGGCTGGGGATGTAGGCAAGTTCCATGGCAGGGTCGACGCTACCGTGCCGGGCACCACCCACGGCAAGCAGCCCGGCAACGGGTCCATAACGTGCGACGCCCCCGACCCGCGAGGCGGCCGGGCGCGCCGGGGCCGGTGCGGGGCTCAGCCCTTGTTCTCCGCCTCCACCATCTGCTTCAGCTTCGCCGGTGTCATCGTCTGGTCGGCGTAGATGTTCCTGCTGCCCAGCAGCACGGTCGGGGTGCCGGTGAAGCCGCTGTTCTGGAAGGCGGCGTACGACTTCTGGACCCAGCTGTCGTGCGTGCCGTTCTTGACGCACTTCTGGAAGGCCGGCGTGTCCAGGCCGTCGACCTTGCCCGACAGGTCGATGAGCTTGTTGTTGCTGGAGAAGTCGTCCTGCGTCTCGTTGGGCTGGTTGTCGTACAGGACGTCGTGGTACGCGGTGAACTTCCCGGCGCCCTGCGCGCAGGCCGCGGCGTTGGCGGCGCGCAGCGAGCCACTGCCGCCCCGGGCCGAGTCGATGAGGGTGACCAGGTGGTACTCGACCTTCAGCTGTCCCGCGGCGACCAGTTCGTGGATCGTCGGGCGATACCTGGTCTCGAAGTCCAGGCAGGCCGGGCAGCGGAAGTCCTCCCACACGGTGAGCGTCGACTTGGCGGCGTCCTTGCCGACGGGGATCGCGAGGCCGTCCTTGCCCGTAGCCCCGGAGGGCGCCACGGCTGGACCCGCGGAGTCACTCTTGGAGTCCTTGCCGGAGTTCGCCGCAAGGACTCCGACCACCGCCGCGAGCCCCAGGACGCACACCACCGAGGCGCCCACGATCACGGCACGGCGGCGCTTCTCCGCGGCCTTCTGCTTCTCTCGCTCGACCGCCAGCTTCTCGCGGGCGGTGCGCTTTCCCTCACGGTTCTTCTCGCTCACATCCGGCAGAACGAACCGGGGAGGCGCAGCGCGCCTCCCCGGTCCCAGGTCCACCCGTTCGAGCTATTCGTACGACATGCCCACATGGGCACACACGCTCGCCCGAACGCCGTGCGTGCTAAGCCGTGCCGCGCACACCCTTCGCCAGGTCGCCCGCGAGCTCCCGTACGGCGTCCAGGCCCGCCTGCTCGTCGGCGGCGTCCAGCATCCGCTTCACGAAGGCGGAGCCGACGATCACACCGTCGGCGAAGCCGGCGACCTCGGCGGCCTGGGCGGCGTCGGAGACGCCGAGGCCGACGCAGACCGGCAGGTCCGTGGTTGCCTTGGTGCGCCGCACCAGGTCCTGGGCCTGCGCGCCCACCGACGCCCGGGTGCCCGTGACACCCATCAGCGAGGCCGCGTACACGAAGCCGCTGCCCGCCGCGGTGATGTCGGCGAGCCGGGCGTCCTTGCTGCTGGGGGCGACGACGAAGACGGTCGCGAGGCCGTGCTTCTCGGCGTGCTCCCTCCACAGCGCCGACTCCTGCACCGGCAGGTCGGGCAGGATGCAGCCCGCGCCGCCCGCCTCGGCCAGCTCGGCGGTGAAGCGCTCGACGCCGTAGCGGTCGATGGGGTTCCAGTACGTCATCACGAGCACCGGCTTCCCGGTCGCCTCGTACGCCTCCTTGACGGTCCGCATGACGTCGGCGATCTTGACGCCGCCCCGCAGCGCGATGTCGTCGGCGGTCTGGATGACGGGTCCGTCGAGGACGGGGTCGCTGTGCGGCAGGCCCACCTCCACGACGTCCGCGCCGCCGTCGAAGACGGCCTTGATCGCCTCGATGCCGCCGTCCACGGTCGGGAACCCGGCCGGGAGGTAGGCGATGAGAGCGGAGCGGCCCTCGGCCTTCGCGCCGGCCAGGGTGTCGCTCAACAGCTGGATGTTGCCGCTCACTTGGCGTCCCCCTCGATCTCGGCGATGTCGCTGTCGGCGTCCGCGGCCACGGAGGCGTCCGTGTCGTAGAGGCCGAAGTAGCGGGCGGCCGTGTCCATGTCCTTGTCGCCGCGGCCGGACAGGTTGACGATGATCAGCCCGTCCTTGCCCAGCTCCCTGCCGACCTCCAGGGCCCCGGCGAGCGCGTGCGCGCTCTCGATCGCCGGGATGATGCCCTCGGTGCGCGACAGCAGGCGAAGGGCCTGCATGGCCGCGTCGTCGGTGACCGCGCGGTACTCGCCGCGGCCGCTGTCCTTGAGGTAGGAGTGCTCGGGGCCGATGCCCGGGTAGTCCAGACCGGCCGAGATCGAGTACGGCTCGGTGATCTGGCCCTCCTCGTCCTGGAGGACGTAGGACCGCGAGCCGTGCAGGATGCCGGGCTCGCCGGCCGTCAGCGTGGCCGCGTGCTCGCCGGTCTCGATGCCGTGCCCGGCGGGCTCGCAGCCGATGAGGCGTACGCCGGTGTCCGGGATGAAGGCGTGGAAGAGGCCGATGGCGTTGGAGCCGCCGCCGACGCAGGCCACGGCCGCGTCGGGGAGCCGTCCGGCGCGCTCCAGGATCTGCCGCCGGGCCTCGACGCCGATCACCCGGTGGAAGTCGCGCACCATGGCCGGGAAGGGGTGCGGCCCGGCCACGGTCCCGAACAGGTAGTGGGTGCGGTCGACGTTGGCGACCCAGTCGCGGAACGCCTCGTTGATCGCGTCCTTGAGCGTGCGGGAGCCGGACTTCACGGCGATGACCTCGGCGCCGAGCATGCGCATCCGGGCGACGTTGAGCGCTTGGCGCTGGGTGTCGATCTCGCCCATGTAGATGGTGCACTCGAGCCCGAAGAGCGCGCACGCGGTGGCGGTGGCGACGCCGTGCTGACCGGCGCCGGTCTCCGCGATGACGCGGGTCTTGCCCATCCGCTTGGTGAGCAGCGCCTGGCCCAGCACATTGTTGATCTTGTGCGAGCCGGTGTGGTTGAGGTCCTCGCGCTTGAGGAACATCCGGGCGCCCCCGGCGTGTTCGGCGAACCGCGGGACCTCGGTGAGGGAGCTGGGGCGGCCTGTGTAGTGGACGAGCAGGTCGTCCAGCTCACGGGCGAACTCGGGGTCGTGCTTCGCCTTGTCGTACTCGACGGCGACCTCGTCCACGGCGGCGACCAGCGCCTCCGGGATGAACTTGCCGCCGAACGCGCCGAAGTAGCCCTCGGCGCTGGGGATTTGACCGTCGGGGTCGGGAATGAAGAACTCGCTGGGCATGCGGAAACCTCACGGTGAGTTGTTTTTGACAACCGAATCGCCGTGGGGGCGGGGCTCGTCAGACGACCGAAGGACGGACGCGCCTGATCGCGCCCGCGCGGCGGTAGCCGCACATCAAATAGAGCCCCGCGCCCCTCACGGGGCGCTGCCATCGCATGCCGTTCACCTGGCCCGGCTCGTCCCCGATGACGTACCGCACGCGGCGGCCGTGGACCCGGCGTGCGGGCGCGCGGCAGCCGCGGGGACGGCAGCCGCGCGCGAGGCGGGCGTACCGGTCCGTGGGCGTCATGGTGGTCGTGGGCTTCATCGGGGCCAAGCCTAGCCGGGCGTCAGCCGCGACCGTGCCGCAGCGCGGGGTGTGCGCCCGCGGCGACCAGGTCGGAGACCGCGGTCCTCGGGTCGCGGCCGGTGACGAGGGACTCGCCCACCAGGACCGCGTCGGCGCCGGCGTTGGCGTACGCGATCAGGTCGTGCGGTCCCCGGACACCGGACTCGGCGATCTTGACGATGCCGGACGGGATCTCGGGGGCGACCCGCTCGAACGTGGTGCGGTCGACCTTGAGGTCCTTCAGGTTGCGCGCGTTGATGCCGATGACCTTGGCGCCCGCGTCCACCGCCCGCTCGACCTCGTCCTCGTCGTGCACCTCGACCAGCGGGGTGAGTCCGATGGACACCGCCCGCTCGACGAGGGATTCCAGGGCGGCCTGGTCGAGGGCGGCCACGATCAGCAGCGCGAGGTCGGCGCCGTACGCACGGGCCTCCCACAGCTGGTAGGACGTGACGATGAAGTCCTTGCGCAGGACCGGGATGTCGACCCGGGCCCGGACGGCCTCGAGGTCGGCCAGCGAGCCGCCGAAGCGCCGCTGCTCGGTCAGTACGGAGATGACGGCCGCGCCGCCCGCTTCGTAGTCCGCGGCGAGCGCGGCCGGGTCGGCGATCGCGGCGAGCGCGCCCTTGGAGGGGCTGGAGCGCTTGACCTCGCAGATGACCTTGACGCTGTCACCGCGCAGGGCGGCGAGGCCGTCCTTGGCCGCCGGAGCCTTCGCCGCGCGCTCCTTGAGCTCGTCGAGGCTGACGCGCGCCTGCCGTTCCGCGAGGTCGGCACGGACGCCGTCGATGATCTCGTCGAGCACACTCACGCGAGCGGCCCCCTTCCTGACGGTGGACGGTTGAACGGTCACTGCGATGGTATCCGGAGGAAGGGCTAGGCCTCACATCCGGTTGACGCCGGTCCCACTACCTGGACATTTGTCATTTGATCAAGGATGCAGCCGGCCACCGAACGGCAGGTTCCGGACAACGGTGAAGACCAGCAGCAACGCGCCGACCGCCCAGAGGTGGACCGATCCGAGGTCGAGCCGCAGCGGTCGTCCGCGTGCGGAGCGGACCACCCAGACGGACCACACCACCGCGAAGAGCAGATACCCGCAGACGGCGGCCGCGTTGTCCGTGAGCGCGGTCGTGAAGTCGCCGTGCACGAAGGCGTGCGCGCTGCGCAGGCCGCCGCAGCCGGGGCAGTACAGGCCCGTGTACCGCAGCAGCGGGCAGACAGGGTAGTGGCCGGGCTGGTTGGGGTCGACGGCCCCGACGTACGCGAAGGCGCCGACGACGGCGGCGAGCACACCGGCGGGGACGGCGAGCCGTCGCAGCACGGCGGCGGCCTCCGGGCCCGTGCGGGTGCCCGCGCCCGTGCGCGGCCGCTGGGTCACCCTCCGGGTTTCGGCGTTCACCTCACGCATTCTGCCCCTCCGCGGCCGCGGCCGCTCTTCGCGG
>NZ_JBEXDZ010000069.1:0-44703 GCF_040606085.1 Streptomyces sp. NPDC005485
GGACCGTCCCGGTCGTGCGACGGTGGCGGCCAGGAGGACCGCAATCAGGACGAGCTGCTGTGATCCGAAGACCTGGCGTCCGTTGAGTCCGTCGGTCAACAGCTGTGGTTTGCGGCCGAGTTGGTCGCTTCCGCAGTACGGGGTCGGTGTGCCGTCGTCGCCGGTGACACCGACGGCGATCACCGAGGTGCAGGAGGCGGGAAAGCGCAGCCGGCCCGGTCCGTCGTGACCGGCCGCGGCGATGAACACCGGGGCGTCCGGCTCGCGGGCCACTTCCTCGAAGGCGCGTCGCACACCCAGCCGATCCGCGTCGGCTTCCGGCGCCGACCAGGGCAGGGCCACGATGTCGTAGCCGGCCGTCATGTCCCGCAGGTTCCCGGCGAGTCGGGCGGCCTTGAGTGCGTCCGCGGAGGCGTAGCCGATGTCGGGGCGTCCGGCGATCTGACCGACCAGAGTGGCGACCCGTTCGGTGTGCTCGTCGGCGGGGGCACCGGGCTCGGCGCGGGCGCTGCCGTCGCCGACGACCAGGACGCGTACACCGGCACCGAGCCGCTCACCGAAGGTGCTCTCGCGGCCGAGCCGGCGCCAGGGGTGGATGCCGTCGTCGGCGGGTCCGGCGTCGCGCGGGTGCGCGGTCATGATGCCTCCGCGAGCAGGGCCGGGGACGGGACCGGGGCCGCGGGTGCGCGGGTCACGTCCGGAGTCCAGTCGATCTCCGCGAGGAGCTGTTCGATGCGGGCGAAGTCGGTGTCGAGTTGTTCGGCGTCGAGGCCGACGCCGATCTCGTAGGTGACCGCGCGCAGTCGCGGCGAGAGGGACACGGCTTCCTGCATCAGGTCGATGACCTCGGGGGTGACGCTGTGGCTGTGCGTGTCGAGGTAGCGGTTCTCGTACGTCGCGTCGATGTGCCCGCCCGCGACGTGGATCTCCACGACGCGGTCCAGGGGCAGGGACTTGAGCACCTTGTCGAAGGGCTGCCCGGCCGCGACGGCGTAGGAGAAGACATGGGCGACGTCCATGAGCAGGTCGCAGTCGGCGCCGTCCGTGACGCGGTGGAAGAAGTCGCCGAGGCCCATACGGCCGACGGCGAGGGTGCACGAGGGAATTTCCGGGACGAACGGGAAGCGGCTGAGTTCGTGGAGCTTGTTGATGCCGGTCACGACGTGGTCGGCGACTTCGCGTTCGAACAGCGGCGGGGTGAAGTACGGCAGCGGGTAGGGGCCGACCGACCACAGCCCGATGTCCTCGCACGTCCACACCGCGTCGAGGGCCTCGCTGACCGCTTCGAGCCGGGTGAACAGTTCCAGGTTGGGCCCCTCGGGTGCGGCAGGGGCGACACCGGGCAGGTGGTGGACCACCGGCAGGTCGCCCGCGCAGGTCTCGACGAAGGTCCGGGCGTCCGTGCCGCTGGGCAGCGAGACGCACGACAGATGGCTGAGCCGGCCCGCGTACCGGGCGCACAGCTCCGGCATGGGCTGCGGGTAGAGGCCGCGGTACTGCCAGTCGAGTCCGAATCCGAGCCGCGCGATAGCGGCCGTGGCGTCACTGTCCATGCTGGCCTTCCCTCAGAGCTCGAGCGCCGCGGCCGAGACTTTGTCGCCGGGGAACGCGGCGACGACGATGTGGTAGCTGCCTCGTTCGCCGAAGCGCGCGTCCGGCAGGGAGCGTGGGAGCCGGCCCCGCTCGTCCACCAGCCGCCAGGCCGAGTGGAAGCCCTCCACCTGAAGGGCGCCGGGGACGGTGGGGGCGGGCAGGTGCCCTGCGTTCCACGGGGAGTCCGCGCCGCGGCTCGCGTCGAGCCCCTCGCCCGGGATTCCGGTGGTGCAGGCGCAGACGTCCGGCGGCGGGGCGATGAGTTCCGGTGCGGAGAACCGGCCTATGAGGCCGAAGAGTTGGAGTACGTCCGCGTGCAGACGGGAGGCGCCTGCGACGGCGCGATGGGCGTACAGGCAGAAGTTCTCGAACAGTGTGCGGCCCTCGCTCTGCCAGAAGGCCTCCGCGTCGGCGTACCCCTCGACCAGGGGTGTGAGGACGTCCTCGCCCAGGCACGCCCACAGGGGCGGGCAGGTGCGCTGGAGATGGCGGGAGAGGTTGCGCAGCCGGGCGGCGCGCTCCACGGCCAGGGCCCGGAAGTCGACGGTCGCGAAGACGGCGGCGGTGGTCGTGTCGAGCGAGGTGCCGTCGTCGAGGGCGTGCAGGACCTGCGCGGCGGCGCTGGAGGAGTACATCAGCCGCAGCATCAGTTCCGTCCGTGCGCGCCGGTCGTCGCGCAGCAGGAGAGCACGCGTCCGGTCCTGAGTTGGCGTACGCAAAACACTGGTCACTGCCCACCCGCCGATTTCGGTGTGAAGAGGTGATGCGCGGTCAGGGCCTCCCCCCGGGGCGGAGATTGCCGCCCCGGGGAGAGAAGGCGCGCCTTCTACTCCTGCCACTCCTTGTTGGAGTTGACGGAGTCGAGGGAGATGTCGTCGTTGCCACCGATCTCGGCGCGCAGCGGGTTCACGAACTCGGCGGCGTACGCCGTCGTGAGGCGGTTGATGACCGCGGAGCGGATCGACTTGTTGCTGTCGATGGCCGCCAGAATGGCATCGATGTTCTCGGGCATGGAAACCTCCACAGACAGGAACGACCGCTGGAAATCCAGCAGCCGGATATCCGAAAACCGGCGCACGTACCGGGGAGTTGCAGCCCTTTTCCGGCTGCTGAACGAGAGCTTCACCCACCGCACGATCGAATGTCAGCCCCCTGCCGTTGGCCTCAACCGGCAGCGGCATGTTCCGTCCACCCGGATGCCTGGCGTTCACCACCGCGGGCTCGGACCCTCGGACCATGTACCTCGTCCACGTACGCGTCGCACTTCCCCGCGCCCGGGTATCGCCCGCCGGCCTCGGCGCCCGCGTCCGCGGCCATGCGGTGGCGGGCGAGCGGGTGGACCATGTGAGCCTTCATACGGCGGCGGACGGCTCGGGCGTGACGGTCGGCGTCTTCGTGACGGCGTCGGCGATGATCGCGGCAGAGCGGGTCGCGCTGGCCGTCGTCGAGCGGACGCTGTCCTGCGAACCGAACCTGACCGGCGCCACCGTCACCAGCTGCTCGGCCGCACTCGTCGACGCGTACTTCGACGACCTGATCGCCCCGGATCCGGTCCCCGGCCCGCGGGCGGAGCCGCACGACGGCGACCGAGCCCCCGGCTGACACCCGTCGCCCTCCCTCCTCACCCACGCACAGCCGCCGACGAGCAGCGCCGTACCCGGCCTCAAGTCGGCCCGCGCACGATACGCACGGCCGGAACCGCCGTCCCGCCGGGCCGGGAACCGCGTGATCGGGCCGGTCGCACCACCGGGCGCGGGGACCGCCGCCCGGCACCCGACTGCCGTCAGGAGGGACCTCACCGTGCTCAGCACGCTGGGACTCGATGCCGCGTCCGTGCGCGTCTATCGGACCATGCTGGCCCACCCGCAGACGGACTTCGACGCCCTCCAGGACCACTTGGGGATCTGCGAGGCCGAACTGCGCTCCGCGCTCGACAACTTGAGCAGTCTGGCCCTCGTACGCCGGCATCCCGACGGTATGGAGCGGTTTCGCACGGTGGACCCGCGGGTGGCCGTACAGACCTTGCTCGCCCGTCAGCAGGCCCGGCTCGCGGCCGAGCAGGAGCGCAGCGAGCGCACCAAACTGGCCGCCGGTGAGCTGATCGCCGAACTCGGCGCCACCGACGGACGTCGCCCCGTGGAGCTGGTCGAACGCCTCGACGACGCCCAGGAGATACGCGACCGGGCAGGTGCCCTGCTGCATGGCGCGCGCGAGGAGGTGCTGACGCTGTCGCCGGGTGCGTTCGGCGAGGACTGGCAGCGGGCGGCCCGGCTGCTGGAGCGTGAACTCCTGCAACGGGGCGTGCGGTTGCGGACCCTGTGCCTGGACAGCGTGCACAACAGCGGCCCGGACCTCGAGTGTGCGAGGGGACTTGCCCAGTGCGGCGGGCAGGTGCGCACGGCGCCCGCGCTGCCGGTCCGGTTCGTGGTCGTGGACCGGCGGACCGCGCTCGTCCCGGTCGACGGCGAGAGCAGTACGTCGGGTGCGCTGATCCTCACCGGTGGCGGCACGGTGACCGCGCTGTGCGCGCTGTTCGAATGTGTCTGGCGGGGCGCGGTGCCGCTCGGCGGGGGTGCGAGGGAGCGTGATGAGCACGGCCTGACCGCGCAGGCGGCGGAGGCGCTGCGCCTGCTCGGCCAGGGCCTGACCGACGAGGCGATCGCCAAGCGTCTGGGGGTGTCGCCGCGCACCGCCCGGCGGATCTCCGCGGAGCTGCTGGAGGCGCTGGGGGCGCGCAGCCGCTTCCAGGCCGGCTGCCGGGCGGTGGCCCGGGGCTGGCTGCCTGCGGAGGAGTAGCCGTGTCCCGCCCCTATCAGGGGCGGCTGGGGGCGGTTAGGGGTTATTGGTGTGGTGGCCCGTCAGCAGACTGGGGCCATGGTGACTGAGGACCGCACGGAAAGTGCCCTGGTGTTTCCGGGGATGGGGCCCGCGCCCTTCTCCGAGGTCGGCAAATTCATGGTGGTCAATCGCTTCGCACGGAAACTTGCCGCGGAGGCCGACGAGGCGCTCGGCTATTCGCTGTTCGACCGGTTCCGGGAGGCGGAGGGCGACTATTCGGTTTATGCCCAGGTCGCGTTTCTGGTGAACTGTGTGGCGCTGGCGCAGTGGGCCGAGGACGAGTTCGGCTTCGTGCCCGCCTATGTCACCGGGCCGAGTTTCGGCGGAAAGGCCACCGCGATCCACTCCGGGGCGCTGTCGTTCGCGGACGGGGTTCGGGTCACCGAACGGTTCGCGCACTGTCTGGACGCGTTCTTCGCGGAGGACTACGCCGAGCAGGTCGCCACGCAGTCGTTCGCCCGGACACCGCGGGCCGCGCTGGACGGTGTGCTCGCCGAACTCACCGAGCAGGGCGAGTGGTTCGACATCACGTGTGTGGTGGACGAGGACTTCGCGATGGTCACCCTGCGCAAGGCGAAGCTGGAGTGGCTGCAGGAGCGGCTGCGCGCGCTCGGCGGGCTTCCGCTGTACGTGATGGAACCGCCCATGCACTCCGCCGCGTTCGGAGCGCTGCGCGAGCGGGCCGCGGCCGAGGTGCTGGACGGCGTGGAGTTCGCCGACCCGCATCTGCCGGTCGTCTCCGACCAGGACGGTTCGCTCCTCACCACCGGCGCGGAGATCCGCGATCTGCTGCTCGACTGCTGTGTCCGCGCGGTCGACTGGCCGGGGGCGCTCGCCTCGCTGCGCGACAAGGGCGTGGGCACGCTCTATGTCGCCGGGCAGGACGCGCTGTTCGGGCGGGTGGGCGTGGCGTCGAAGAACTTCAAGGTCGTACCGGCCAGTCCCCGCCTCGCCCTCAGGCCCCGGCGCAGGCCCGCGCGCGTCCTCGCCGCCTGAGCCCACCGCGACCGAGATCGTCGTTTCGTGCCGTGACGGAGGAAGCATGACCGAGCAGCAGCAACAGGCCCTCTACCAGCGCTTCCTGCGCGGACTCGCACTGTCGCCCGACCGCCCGGCGCTGCGCATCGGCGCCGAGAGCGTGACCTATCGGACGCTGCACGAACAGGCGCTGACGTGGGCGGGATCGCTGGGCAGCGCGAAGGTGGTCGGCGTCCTGGCGGGCAAGACCGTGACGGCGTACGCCGGCATCCTCGGCGGTCTGTACGCGGGGGCCACGGTCGTGCCGCTGCACCCCGACTTCCCCGTCGCCCGCACCCGGCGGATGCTCGAACTCTCCGGCGCCGCCGCCCTGATCGCCGACGACCGGGGACGCGCCGCGCTCCCCCGGATGTACGACGACGGTGCGGGCATCCCGGTCACCGAGCCGGACCCCTCGCTCGCCCTGGCCCGGCCGCGCCCGGTGGAACCCGCCGACGTGGCGTACATGCTGTTCACCTCCGGCTCGACGGGGCGCCCCAAGGGGGTGCCCATCAGTCACGGCAGCACGCATCACTACTTCCAACTCCTCGACAGCCGCTACGACTTCACGCCGGACGACGTCTTCTCGCAGACGTTCGACCTGAACTTCGACTGCGCGATGTTCGACCTGTTCTGCGCCTGGGGCTCGGGCGCCACCGTCGACGTCACCCCGCAGACCGCCTACCTGGACCTGCCCGCGCACATCCGCGAGCACGGCGTGAGCGTCTGGTTCGCCACGCCGAGCGCCATCTCCCTCGTACGCCGCATGGGCGGGCTGGACGCCGGGGCGCTCGCCGGGCTGCGCTGGAGCTTCTTCGCCGGGGAGGCCCTGCACGCGCACGATGCAGTGGACTGGCAGGCGGCCGCGCCCGCATCGACGCTGGAGAACATCTACGGGCCCACCGAACTCACCGTCACCATCACCGGACACCGCTGGAACCCCGACACCTCGCCCGGTCGTTGCGTCAACGGCCTGGTCCCGATCGGCACCGTGCACGACGGCCACGACCACGTACTCGTCGACGAGAACGACCGGGAGACCCCCGTTGAGGGCGAACTCCTCATCACCGGGCCGCAGATGGCCACCGGCTACCTCGACCCCGAGGACGACCAGGGCAGGTTCGTGGAGCGCGAGGGCCGCGTCTGGTACCGCACCGGGGACCGGGTACGCCGCCTGGCCGACGGCGAGCTGGTCTACCTCGGCCGCCTCGACTCCCAGGTGCAGGTGCAGGGTTGGCGGGTGGAGCTGGCCGAGATCGACCACGCGCTGCGTGCCTGCGACGGCGTGCAGGACGTGGTCACCGTGGCCACCTCGGGGGAATCGGGTACGGAGATCGTCGTGTACTACACCGGCGAGGTCCGTCCCGCGGCCCGGTTCGCGCGGGCGCTGCGCGAGGTGCTGCCCAAGGGAATGCTGCCGCGACGCTTCGAGCACGTGACGGAGTTCCCGCTGAACTCCAACCGGAAGGTCGACCGCAAGGAACTCGCCCGCCGGGCAGGCGAGTTGCTCGTGCGTCCGGCGCGGGCCGCCGCCCAGGCCGCGGCGGGGACCGGGATCGCGGGCGGCTGACCTTCATGGGGCAGCCGACGCTCTGGGCCGTCAGCGATCTGCACGCCGCCTTCTCGGAGAACCGCCAGGTCGTCAGTGAACTGCGCCCGCAGTCGGACGCCGACTGGCTGATCGTCGCCGGGGACGTGGCCGAGAAGGCCGCCGACATCGAGTGGGTGCTCGATCTGCTCAGCCGCCGCTACGCGAAGGTGCTGTGGACCCCAGGCAACCACGATCTGTGGACGCACCGCGAGGACACCCTGCGGCTGCGCGGCCTGGAGCGTTACGAGTACCTGGTGGGGGTGTGCCGCAGCTTCGGCGTGTCCACCCCCGAGGACCCCTACCCGGTGTGGACCGGCCCGGGCGGCCCGGCGGCGGTGGCCCCGCTGTTCCTGCTGTACGACTACAGCTTCCGCGTCGAGGAGGCCCACACCAAGCAGCAGGCGCTGGACCGGGCCTACGAATCGGGGGTGGTGTGCGCCGATGAGTTCATGCTGCACCCGGACCCGTACCCGAGCCGCGAGGAGTGGTGCTGGGCACGGGTAGAGGAGACCGAGAAACGGCTCCTGGAATGCCCTCCCGGCCTGCCGCTCGTCCTCGTCAACCACTACCCGCTCGTCCGGCAGCCGACCCGCATCCTGCACTACCAGGAGTTCGCCCTGTGGTGCGGCACCCAGCTGACCGCCGACTGGCATCTGCGCTTCCCGGTCCGCACCATGGTCTACGGCCATCTGCACATCCCCCGGACCACCTGGTACGACGGGGTGCGCTTCGAGGAGGTGTCGGTGGGTTATCCGCGCGAGTGGAAGCGCCCGGGGCACCCGCGGATCGGCCCACGCCAGATCCTGCCCGAACCGCCCGCTTCCTGAGCGGCGATCGTTCCTACGCCGCCACAGCGGCCCGCTCCCGAGCGGCGCGCACCGCGGCGGACAGACTCGCGATGTCGTACGCGCCGTGATGTCTGCGCCCGTTGACGAAGAAGGTGGGCGTTCCCGCCACGATGCTGAGGTCCGCCGATTCGACGTCCTCGGCGACGCGCGCCGCACCCGCGTGGGCGCGCAGATCCCGCTCGAAGCGCTGCGCGTCCAGCCCGAGGTCGGCGGCGTATCCGCGCAGGTGGTCGGCGCGCAGGGCGCCCTGATGGCCGATGAGCAGGTCGTGCATGTCCCAGTAGCGTCCCTGCAGCGCAGCCGCTTCGGCCGCCTCGGCGGCGAACTGTGCGTGCACGTGGACGTCCGGCAGCGGGAGGTGGCGCCATACGTAGCGCACGTCCCCGAAGTCGCCGAGAAGCTCACGGACGACGGACTCCGCCTGTCCGCAGTAGGGGCATTCGTAGTCGCCGTACTCCACCACGGTGACGGCCGCGTGCCGGGGTCCTCGGATGTGATCGCGGTCGGGGTCGACGGGCACGGCGAGGTCGACGATCGTCTCCGCCTTCCCGAGCAGCGCCCGCAGTTGCACGCTGCGCGGCAGCGCCCTGAGCACACTGGTGACGAGCAGACTGACGGCGAAGGAGCAGATCACGGCGCTCAGGATGCCGATCTTGGCGTCGTCGAGCCGGGCGCCGTCGAAGGCGAGGGTGGCAATCAGCAGGGAGACCGTGAAGCCGACCCCGGCGAGGGTTCCTCCCGTGGTGACGGCTCCCCAGCCGACCGGGATCCGGATGCGGCCGCGGCTCGCGGCGGTGGCCAGCAGCGAGGCCGCGACGATGCCGAGCGGTTTGCCCACCACGTATCCGAAGAGGATGCCCAGGGTGATGGGTGAGGTGAACGCGCGTCCCAGTTGGTCGGCGTCGACCGCGATTCCGGCGTTGGCCAGCGCGAAGAGCGGTACGACGGCATAGCTCACCCAGGGGTGGTACATGCGCTGGAGCCGCTCGTTCGGGGAGATGGCCGAGGCGAGGCCGGCGCGCACGGAGCGTTCCAGTTCGGGTGTGGGCTGCTCGCGGAACAGCCGGAACAGGCCACTGGCGCGTTCCAGGTCGGAGCGCGCCGCCGGGTACGCGTACGTCAGCATTCCCATGGCCAGACCGATGACCACCGGGTCCACGCCCGATTCGAGCAGGGCGACCCAGGTGATCAGTGCCGGTACCGCGTACACGGCGCCTCGGCGGACGTCGAGGCGGCGCAGGAGCAGGATGACGGCGAAGGTGCCGATGGCGACGAGGAGCGCCGGCACGCTGATGTCGTCGCTGTAGGCGACGGCGATGACGCCGAGGGCCAGGAAGTCGTCGACCACGGTGAGGGTGAGGATGAAGACCCGCAGTCCGGGCGGCATACGGCGTCCGACGACGGCCAGCATGCCCAGGGCGAAGGCGGTGTCGGTGGACATCGCCGCGCCCCACCCGTGCGTCGTGCCGTGGCCCGCGTTGATCGCGAGGTAGATGCCGATCGGTACGAGCATGCCGCTGACGCCTGCCGCGAGGGGCAGGGCGAGCCGCTTTCGGTCGCGCAGTTCGCCCATGTCGAACTCGCGCCGCGCCTCCAGGCCGATGACGAAGAAGAAGAACGTCATCAGGCCGCTGTTCACCCACTCGCGCAGGTGCAGCGAGACGCCGTGGGAGCCGATCCGGACGGACAGATGCGTCTGCCAGAACGATTCGTAGGACGAGGGCGCGGCGTTCGCCCACACGAGCGCGGCCAGCGTCGCCGTCACCAGGACGGCGGCGCTTCCGGTCTCGGTCCGCAGGAAGTCGCGCAGCGGCGAGTGCGCGCCGGTGCCGCATGCGCTCTGCCCCGTGTAGTCGCCCGTGTGGTCGGTGGCCTCGAAGGACATCTTCAGGCGCTCACTCGAAACAGGACGACATCGAAACGCAGCTCGACCGCGCCGTCGCTTCGGAGCCCGGCGAAGGCCTTCTCCCAGTCGGTCAGCGGCTGCGTCAGGACGGTGCTCACTCTCCACCTCGCGTCGTGGCTCAAAGTGTCGGACGTTCACAGCGGCCACGCCAGTCGGATGGGCTTGTGCTGCTGTCGCGGCAACACCACTCGCCAGGCCATTCATTCCTTGCGCGGTAGACGCGGGGCTGCTCGGCGTCGATGGGGTGGCCGGCAGCGGCGACGGTGCGCATCGTGGCGCCGGGCAGGACGTCGGCGGCGCGGGTCCGCGGTGGTGAGCTGATTGGAGTAGAGGCCGGGCAAAGAGCCCGGGATGTCCTTCAAGGGGCGGCCGGGATGTCAGGTCGCCGCCGGGGCCGCGATCGCCGGCAGCTCGGCGAAGACCGGATCCGGCTCGGCGTGGCGCCCCAGGACGCTCCGAGCAGCACCACCCGAGCGGCGCGGATCCGATGCCGTACGGCCTCCAGGTCGGCGACCTGCCGGGCAACGGCGTAGCCGCTCGGGTCGGCGAGCCGACCGGAACGGCCGGAGCCCGATCAGAGGGACCTCACCCAGGCCGCCGTGTCGTCGGGGTGGCGGAAGTGAAGGGTGACGAGGGGGTTGAAGCGGGGGTCGACGGTGCGTCGGCCGACTTCGCGGCGGCGTCCCGCGTGTTGCGACCAGGACCACCGGACCGGGTGCTCCCGGCTCAGCCAGCCCCGCCAGGTCTCCCGGTTGCCGCCGAAGATGACCTCGCGGGTGACGGTGCGCCGCACGGACCGTCGTAGCACTCGGGGCATCACGACGCGCTTGGCGTAGTCCAGCCAGATCACGGTGTCGGCCCGCTCCCACATAAGGTCACGGACTTCCGGAGAGCCGATCGAGTCGATGACCCAGTGAGGTCCGGCGACCAGCTGAGACACGTCCTTGGTCAGCTGTTGATTCACGGCCCAGTCGGGGCCGCTGAAGTACAGCGCGTCCATCTCGTGGTAGACCAGCCCGAGTCGACCGCTCAGGGTACGGGCGAGTGTGGATTTGCCCGCGCCGGTGGCACCCACCACCAGGATCCGTTCCATCACGAACCGGCCGAGGGACGACGCGCTTCAGCGGAGCGGGAAACGGCTTCCTCGGGCCGATCCGACCTCAACGCGGTGCACGGATCTGCACGGTTCACCTGCATCGCCCCTCCGTCCCGTCGGTCTGTTGCTCCTGCACCATGATGGCGTGGCGCCAGGAGGACTCGCCGGTTCTCCGGCGAGGTGAGGGCTCTGGTGCCGGCTTTTGCCCTGCCCCCCGGCACTCGCCGCTTCTCCCCAGGCCGAGCGCCGCGCGTCAGCGGCCCGTTCCGCCCGGTACGAGCAACTCCTGATGCCGGGAGGCCGCCAGGCGCGGCAGGACGAGGACCCAGAACTCCGCCACGTACTCCTGGGAGACCCAGTTCCGGTCCCAGGCGCCGAGCGTCTCGAAGCCGACGGTGGCGGCCACGATCGCCGCCGTGGCGCCCTCCGGCGACACCTTCTCGGCCAACTCCCCCTCTCTCTGGGCCTGGAGGAGCAGTTCATGGACCCAGGTCCGCCACCACTGCCGCAGTCCGGCCCCGTTCTTGCGCGACGGGTCACCGCTCAGCTTGAACCCCGCCCTGATCACGGCGTCGGCGGTGACGGCGAGCAGCAGTTCGTGTGTCACGTTCACCAGCGCCTGAAGCGACGTGTCCGCCGAGGACCGGAAGCGCATCGCCAGGGACTCGACGGAGCCCACGGCCGCCGTTTCCACCTCACGGGCCAGAGCGTCCTTGCTGGGGAAGTGAAAGTGGAGAGCACCGGCGCTCACGCCCGCACGCTTACTGATCGCAGGCAGTGAGGCGACGGCATACCCGTCTTCCGCGAAGACCTCGGCCGCCGCGTCGATGAGGGCCTGCCGCGTACGCGCCGCCCGAACCTGCTTGACCATCACGCCTCTCCTTTGGAGCTCGCGGGGAGAACCGGGACCACCGCATCCGCCTCCCCCGAGGCGTGGGAGCGTTCTGTACCACCGGGCATCAAACCGCGTGCTTGGTATGTTAATTCGGCGTACAACATTCCACATCCTCGAGTACTTGTCCAGGGCGGCATCCGGCCTGCTCGGCGCCGTTCCACGGGGCGAACACCGACCCCGTCTGTACGCCATTTCTGGCCCCGGTGCCGCCCAACCGACTGATGCAACCCCTCCTTCCTACGCCACAAACCTTCCGCATGGTTCGTGAATGTTGGATGAAGTGACACCAGTCATTCCGCGTTACGGTCGTTCACGGTGCTCGGGAACGGCTTGAGCGCAGATCGCGAGCGCCTCCCGACAACGCAGAACTCCGCCGGCCCGACCGGGCTGGCGGAGTTCAGTCCTCGAGGCTGCTCCCGTACGTCAGCGAACGGCGGGGCGGAGCACGGCTGGAAGTGACCGGTAACTGTTCACCACGAAGGTCGGCAACGGCTCGAGCTCCTTCGGAGCGCAGCCGAGTGCCAGGTCCGGGAACCGGTCGAACAGCGCCGCAAGGGCGACCTCGGCTTCCACCCAGGCGAGCGGAGCCCCCACACAGCGATGCGGCCCGTGCCCGAATCCCAGGGTGTCACGGTCCGTACGCAACAGGTCGAACCGCGCGGCATCCTCTCCGTACCGCTCAGGTTCCAGGCCGCCGGCGGCGAAGGAGACGATGATGGGGTCGCCCCTTTTGATCCTGACGCCGTCCAGGTCGATGTCCTCCACCGCGAACCTGATCGGGCAGTAGGCCCCCGGCGTGTGGGCTCTCATGGTCTCGGCGACCACGTCCGACCAGCCGGCGCGGCCGGCCCTCACATGCTCCAGCTGCTCGGGGTGCTGGAGCAGCGCGCCGACAGCGTTGGTGATCAGAGCGGTCGTCAGGTCCTGCCCACCGGCGATCATCAGGAACAGCGTGCCGAGCAGTTCGTGCTCGCTGAGGCGGTCGCCGCCCTGGTCGCGTACCTCGATCAGCGAGGAGGTGAGGTCGTCGCCGGGCTCGTTCCGCTTTGTGGCCACCAGCGCGGCCAGCAGCTCGAAGGCCTTGATCCGGGCCGCCTCGATTCCCTCGGCGGAGACCGTGGTGCTGAACACGGTGCTCAGCGCGAGGCACAACTCCTCCGTCGCGGCCCCCTGGGGTACACCGAACAGTTCACAGATCACGCGCATGGGCAGCAGTTCGGCGAACGAGGCACGCACGTCGACGGGGGCGCCTGCCGGGAGGGCGGCCAGTCCGTCGAGCAGTTCGGCGGAGATCTCCTCGACGCGCGGGCGCAGCGCTTCGGAGCGCCGTGCCGTGAAGGCCCCCGCGACCATGCGGCGGAGCCGGGTGTGCCGCTCCCCGTAGGCGAACAGCATGTTCTCGTTCACCACCCAGGGGTAGAGCGGCCACTCCTCCGTTATCTTCCCCTCGATGAACGAGGGCCAGTGCTGCCGGGCATCTTTGGACACCCGCGGGTCGGTCAGCAGGCGTTCGACGTACTGCTGCTGGACGACAGCCCACGCGATGACCCCACCGGGCAGCTCCACCTCGACCGCGGGGCCCTGAGCCCGCAGCATCGCGGCCTCGCCGGCGAGGTCCCGCCCTGACACGTCCAGGGCGTAGGGGCAGGCAGACGTTTCCATCGGTGCACTCCCTGGGTTGATCTGACGTTGCGTTGCTTGCGCTGTGCTTTCGCCGTGCCCATGGGAGAGGTCGGGGCCCTCCCGCCTCCGATGCACTACCGATGCGTCACCGGAGGATCCAACCGTTCAGCCGGCCGCGGTCAACTCCGCGTCCTCCTGCAGCTTCATGGCCGCTTCGTACACCCGCATCCCACGGTCCGGGTTCATGTCCAGGCGGACAAGCACCGCCGGGACCGCAACGCTCGCCATGAGGTGCTGCTCAAGCTGCGCCAGCCGGTCCATCAGGTCCTCATGCCCGGTCATGATCTTGGAAAGTACTTGGACGCCGGTGAACGCACCGACGAACAACTTCGCCGCGGCCACCACGTCGACCTGGGGAAGCAACTCCCCGTTCTCCTTCGCCCGGGTGAGCGTGCCGGCATTGTGGTCGATCCACGCATTCATCGGAACCCTGCGGTCCAGACCGTCCTGCGGGGCGCCCTGATCCACCGTCAGCCGCACACTGCCCTGCACCATGGGGTCGCCGGAAGTCAGCAGGTAAGCGAGCAGGAATGCCTCGTCCAGCCCCTGCTGGAGCGCCAGCTCCTGCGCGGGGATGGCCGGGACGGAGGAGAGCTGGTTGGCCAGGACGGCCTGGGCCAGCTCTTCCTTGGAGGCGAAGTGGAAGTAGAGGGCCCCCTTGGTCACATTGGCCCGCTGGAGGATCTCGGAGATGGTCGCCGCCTCGTACCCGACCTCGGCGAACACCGTGGCGGCGGCGGACAGGATCGCTCGTCGGGTCCTGATGGCTCGTTCCTGAACCGCCATGGCCCACCTCCGCACTAGGTCTCACCCGCCGACCGACCAGGGAAAAGAAACCGGCAGGTTCGTATCTTGCCATTGGGTGAGCCAGGCGATCAAGAGCACGAAACGAGATCACGCCACCCCGGCACGGCTCGCATGCGGATGAGGCGTACCCCCGTAGGGCACACAATAAAACCACTCAGGCGGTTTTTCAATCCCCCCGTCACCCCGCCTGGCAAGTGGAATACCCCACCCTCAAGTGCGATTGGGGCATTCCGCTGCCCACTTGGGACACGAAGGGCTCAAGCCGGAGACGCTTCCAGGTCGCGATTTACCAAAATTTGGTTTGATAAGAAAACCGGTAGGTCCGTATCTTCTGGGCTCTGCGCATCTCATCCTTCAGGATCAGAGACACGGGGAGAGGGTCATGACCCTTCTGACGTCGCACGCAAAGCCCCCCAACCTGGCAGGACTGCCGGAGTACGCCTCCGGTCACCCCTTCCAGGACAGCTTGTCCGAGACCGAAAGCCTCACCCTTGCCCGCATGGCCACCGTTGACGTGACCACGGGCGAGCTCACGCATCTTCTGTTCGACCGTGGTGATCGACGCCGCATCCACGGTCCCTGGCGCGACCTCATATCGAGCGAAACGTTCCGTCACCGACCCGGGCTGTCTCCCGACGAGCGCATGGCCCTTTCCTACGACTGGCTGCGTCTCGTCAACGACACCGTCGACCGCCCCGAAGACCTGGTACAGGACCCGAGCCGGCTGGCGAGCCTGCACGAATGGACCGCGATCGTGGACGGCGGCGGAGGGCTGTGCACGGTCGCGAGCATCCACTACAACCTGTTCCTGGGCAGCCTCCTCGACCATGAGGGTGGCGGGCGACGCGACCTGTCCGACTTCACCTCCATGCGGCGCACGGGCACCTTTCTGTGCACCGAGCTGGAGCACGGGAACGACGCCGCGGCACTGCAGACCACCGCCGAACTCGACCCGCGGACAGGCGGGTTCATCCTCCACACGCCGCACATCGGCGCACAGAAGTTCATGCCGAACACCAGCACCACGGGCGGCCCCAAGACCGCCGTGGTGGCCGCACGGCTCATGATCGACGGCAAGGATCAGGGGGTCTTCCTGTTCCTGACCCCGTTGAGCGACGAGGCAGGCCTCCTGCCGGGCGTGACGGTCCGCCGACTGCCGTTGCGCACCGGTGCTCCGGTGGACCACTGCCTCACCGCGTTCGACCACGTCGTGCTGCCGCGCGAGGCCCTGCTCGAAGCGGACCACGGACATCTCAGCATCGACGGGACCCTCACCAGCAGCCGGGGCAACAGGCGCAAGCGGTTCCTGCAGTCGATCAACCGGGTCACCGCCGGGAAGCTCTGCATGAGCGGCGCGGCCGTCGGGGCGTCCCGAGCCGCCCTGGCCATCGCCGTACGCCATGCGCACCTCAGGCACATCAGCGGTCCCAAGAACGGTGAGCGCATCCTGGTGAACGCGCACCGGAGCCATCACGGCAGGCTGCTCGACTCGCTCTCCACGGCGTACGCCATGACCTTCCTGCACCGTTCGGTGGTGTCCCGGTGGACGCGGCACACTCCCGAGGACAGGACGGACGTCGAGCGTCTGGTCGCCATCGCGAAGGGCTGGATCACCTGGCAGGCACGCTCCATCACGGTCGAGTGCCGCGAACGGTGCGGGGCCCAGGGGCTGTTCCCCGTGAACGGCCTGGCCGACTACCCGCAGTACGTCGAGGGAACCATCACGGCGGAGGGCGACAACCTCGTCATCTGGGTGAAGGCCGCCGCCGAGATGCTCTTCGGCCACCAGACCGACGAGGAGATGCACGAAACACCCCCCGACCAACGCGTTCTGACAGACCCTCACTTTCTGCGTGGCCTCCTCTCCCACGTCGAGGCGATCTGGCAGACCCGGGCCCGCAAGAGCCTCCGTCAGGGGCCCGCGGGTGATCCGATCGCCCGCTGGAACGCCGCGTCCTCCTCCGCCCTGGAGATGGTCTCGGTCCATGCCCGGCTGCAGGCCGCCGACGCGTTCCTCGAAGCGGCCGCGAACGCGGTGGGGCCGCAGGCGCGCGCCCTGCTCGACCGGCTCTGCCTGCTCTTCCTCCTCAAGCAACTCGGGCCACACACCGGCGACCTGCTGGCCGACGGCCACATCACCGTCGAGCATGTGCGCGCTCTGCCGCACACCGTTGACAAGGTTGTCGAGAGCCTCGCTCCGCACATGATGACGCTCGTCGACGCGTTCGACCTCCCGGCCGAGTTCCTGGACGCGGTGCCCATCGCGAACCGCGGCTGCCCTTCGCTCGTCGACTAGCTGCTCCGCCCTGACGGCGCGAGGCGCGGGAGCCGATGCGTGCATCGGCCGCCGACCGCCTGATGGTTACGCACACCGGACCGCGCGGGAGCGGTCCCGTCCCCAGTCTTCAGCTCAAAGGCCTGAGTCTTCGGTCTTCCGGTGCCCTTGCGGGGCTTGACCGGAAATGCGCTCGCGTGGGAACCCTTCGCCGGCACCCGCCGTCGCGCTGAGGGGCTGCCGTCCTGGCAGGTCGGCAGCCCCTCAGTCATGCGTCGCGCCGTACGTCACTCGTCGATGGCCGCGCCGAACCGGGCACCGCTGCCCGAGGCGCCGAGCGCGCCGCCGCCGTAGGTCCACGAACCGTCGGCGACGAGTCCCCTCGTGCCGGCCGGCAGCACCCAGACGACGCCGTCGCTGTAGTTCTCGGAAGGGGCGGCCGCCACCAGGTCGAAGAGGCCGTTCGCGTCGGTGTCGGCGAGCCGCACCTGGGCGCCCCACTCGTCGTCCGTCTCGGCCGTGCCGGGGACGTCGGGGCTGTTCTGGTCGAAGGACTGCGCGCCGGTGGTGGTCAGTCCGGCGGACGAGCCGCGCAGCACCCACACCGCGCCCGCGTCCCGCACGGTGCCCACGTCCTCCCCGGGCGCTCCGACGGCCAGGTCGGCATAGCCGTCACCGTTGACGTCGGCGACGGACAGGTCGGCGCCCCACGCGTCGCCGTGCTCGCCGGCACCGGGCACGCCCGGGGTGTTCTGATGCCACCACTGCGGGCCGTTGCCCGGACCCTCGTAGTCCGCGGGCCCTTCCGGGCTTCCGTAGTACACGGCGACGAGTCCGCCGGTCATGCCCTCCGCCTCGGCGTCCTGGCTGCTCGACTGTCCGACGACGAGGTCGTCGTAACCGTCCTTGTTCAGGTCGCCCGAGGCGGAGGACACGCCACCACGCACGTCGCGCAGGTGCGTCAGACCGTCGGCGCCGCCCGAGAAGACCGTGGACCAGCCCTGCGCGTAGTCGGCGTCGGGGGTGTATCCGGAGATGACGAGGTCGGCGTAGCCGTTCTTGTCGTAGTCGCCCGTCGTCAGGTAGGCGGGATTGATGACGCGGTCCGCCGGGTGGCCGGTCGTGTCGATGCCGGCCGTCCGCCGCAGCACACCCTGGTCGTAGGTGTACACCTGGGCACCCGACTGGTCGAGTACGGCGATCTCGTCACCGTACGTCGCCCCCGTGAACCGCGCCGCGGTGACGGCCTGCCCGAACCGGGCCCCGGCGGTGGGGTGGGCCGACGAGAAGGACGCGCTGCGCTGGGCCTTCAGCCCTGTCTTGGAGCCGTACAGAACGGTCACGTGCCCGGCGTTCTCGGTGGAGCCCACGTCCTCGCCGGGGGCACCGATGACCGCGTCGTCGAAACCGTCACCGTCGAGGTCGCCGGTGGCCACGGCCGCGCCGAAGGAGTCGTAGTCCTCCGAGGTTCCGGGCACACCGGCGGTGGACTGGCTGAAGACGGCCGTACGGGCTCCGGGTACGCTGGCGTTGGTACCCATACCGTTCGCCGCGCCGTACTGCACCGTGACGTAACCGGCGCCCTTCTTGCCGGCGACGGTGCCGTCCGGCGCGCCGATGAGGACGTCGTTGTAGCCGTCGCCGTCGAAGTCGCTGTTGCGGTCGTCGGCGCGTGTACCGCCCGGAACGCCCGCCTGGGCTGCCGGCGCGGCGATGATGCCCGCACCCGCCAGCAGCAGGAACGATGCGGCGGCCACGGCCGATGCGGCGCCGCGCCGGGAACGAGTGGCGCGCGTGGCACCGCGGAGCGCGTCGGTCGAGTCGGGCGTGTGCGACGTGCTGGTCATGGTCTGCTCCCCGTTGGTCATGCGGTCGATGTATTCGTTCGGGAGGGAACAGGCTTCTCAACGGATCTGGTCACAAGCGCCTGTCCTCCTCCTCACGCCCGGTTCGACACGAGACACCGCAGAAGAGTTGTGGCGCTCCAGAAGGCCGTGACACGCCGGTGACAGATGTTGCACAACAGGAACATCGATCCGCCCACGACAGGACCTCCGCGCACGCTGTCACACATCCCCCTCTGGATACGTCAACGAGATGGCGCCCCGAACAGGGGGCCAGGACATGGACATTCCCAGACACGGAGATGACGACATGACTGTTCTTATGGTGCGCTCCACCGTGAAGCCCGAGTTCACCGCCGAGTTGGAGGACGCGCTCGGGAAGATGTTCACGGCCATCGAGAACGCCGGTCCCGCAGGCGTGCGTTACGCCTCCTATCGGCTGCCCGACGGCGTCACGTACGTGGCGCAGCTCGAACTCGCGGACGGCGTCGAGAATCCGCTGCCCGCCATCCAGGAGTTCCGCGACTTCCAGGCGAGCCTGAAGGACTGGCTGACCGGGCCGCCGACGGTCGAGCACTTCGAGGTCAGGGGCTCCTACTCGGCCTGACCCGGAGGAAGGGCCTGGGCCGGACGCCGCGCGCCGGGGCGTCCGGCCCGCCCAAGCCCTCCAACTCCCTTGTCAGTCACGGTCCTTGCCGTCGAAGGTGTCGCGGTAGACGCTGGGCGGGACACCGACGTGCGTTTTACAGCGTGCGGAAGTTGGCCGATGTCCCGAAGCCGCAACGCCGCGCCACGCTTTTGAAGGCACAGATCGAGTCCTGCGGCGACTCCGGCGGAGGTCAGAACCTCGCCCTCATCGATGTACAGCACCTTCGGCTCCACCGTGATCCGGGGGTACCGGTCCGCGAGGGCTGCCGCGTGCTGCCAGTGCGTGGTGGCACGTCGTCCGTCGAGCAGGCCCGCGGCGGCCAGGACGAACGCGCCGGTGCAGATGGACACCATGCGGGCGCCCCGGGCTGCATCGGCGTCATCCATCGGTCAGCTGCTGCACGGCCTTGAGCGCCTGGCCCGCTCCGTCCTCGGTCATCAGGTGTTGCGCCGCTCTCGCGGCGGCTTGTGTGAATGCCTGCTGCTTCACTGCACGGTCGAGTGAGTCGGCGAGCCGTTCGGCGGAGAAGGACCGAAAGGGGATCGGGTCGGTGGCGGCACCGAGGGCGGCAAGTCGCCCCGCCCAGAACGGCTGGTCCGCGGTCACCGGCACGGTGACCGCGGGCACTGCGGCGCGCAACGCGGCGGCCGAGGTTCCGGCCCCGGCATGATGGACCACCGCGGCCAGCCGCGGGAACAGCAGGGCGTGCGGTACGTCACCGATGGTCAGCACGTCATCGTCGTCGGCCGCGAGCCCCGCGCTGCCGGCCTGAAGAATGCCGCGCAGCCCGGCGCGACGCAGGGCTCGCACTGCGATCTCGCTCAGCCGTTCCCCGTCGCCCGCCGCCATGCTTCCGAAGCCGATGAGGACAGGCCGAGGTCCGGCATTCAGGAAGTCCTCCACGTCTGTGGGCAGCTGTTCGGCCGCGTCGTGATGAGGCCACCAGTTGCCCACGACCTCCAGGCCGGAACGCCAGTCGGAGGGACGCGGCACCAGCGCCGTGCTGAAGCCGTACAAGATGGGCCAGTTCGCCTGTTCCTGCCGTCGGCGCATCGCGGAGGCGGCGGCCGGGGGCAACTGGAGGTGGTGGCGCAGTTTTGCGACCGCCTGCTCGTAGACGCGGTCGGTCATGCGCAGGGCGAGGCGTCCGGTTGTGCGGTTGGCGAGGCGCCCCAGTGAGCGGGAGCCGGTGACGACCGGCGGGAAGTCGCCGGTCGGTGCGGTGGGCTGGAGGTACACCCCGAGGCTCGGTATGCCCATGGCCTCGGCGAGGTGCCAGCCGAGCGGGGCCGTGGTGGTCGACAGCAAAAGCAGATCCGCGCCCTCGGCCGTCGCGTCGGCGAACCCCTGGCCCAGTTCGGCAGTGAACGCGGCAGCGGTGCGCATCAGTTCACGTCTGCCCGGGGCGCCGCCGCGCACCCGCGTGTCGGCGGGCAGACTACGGAATTCCAGTCCTGCGTCGCGTACGAGGGGTGCGAAGGTGTCCGTGGTGGCGAGGGCTACGTCGTATCCGGCCCGCCGCAGTTCGGCGCCCAGCCCCGTGTAGGGCGCGACGTCACCGCGCGATCCGGCCGCGGCGATCAGGATCTTCATCGGTCCTCCTGGGATTCGGTACGGCCCCCTGCGTGGCGGGCCGCGTTGGCGTGGACCGCCTTGCACGTATAGGCGGCCAGACCCGGGCGTTGCTGCGACGGCGGTACGACCAGGGCGAATGCGCGCGGGTCGGCGATGAAGTCGTCCGCGATGCGCCGGTGCATGTCCGGTGGGCAGGAGGTGAACCAGCGTGAGATGTGCAGGCGGTGCTCCTCTGCGAGGTCCATGGCCCGCTCGCCGTCGCTCGGCTCCCCCTCGTCGAAGGCCGCGAGCAGCTCTGCACGCCAGGCGGTGGCCTCGCCCATGAGCTGCCGCCAGTCCTCCTTGGTGTGGGCGGCCGCGCGCGCCATCGCCTCGCGCTGCCCCTCCGAGTGGGCCCACTTCAGCTCTGCCTGGGTGGCGTAGCTCAGGTCGAAGGTGATCTCACCGAAGACCTCGAAGCGTTCCTGAGGACTCAGGGACACCCCGGTCTGCTGGACCTCGATCGCCCGCTGCGCCACCTCCGCCAACTGCTGGAGCCTGGCGATCTCTTCGCTCAGCTGCCGCTGGCGGGACTGCAGATACTCCAGGGCGTTCGCCTGTGGATCCCTGAGGATTCCTGCGATCTCGTCGAGGGAGAAGCCGAGTTCGCGGTAGAAGAGAATCTGTTGGAGACGGGCCAGGTCCGTGTCGCTGTAGAGCCGGTACCCGGCGTGGCTGCGGCCGCTGGGCGAGAGCAGACCCGCCTTGTCGTAGTGATGCAACGTACGCACCGTCACCCCGGCGAAAGCCGAGACCTGCCCCACGGAGTAGCTCACCCACCTGCCCTTTCGTTGGCATACAGCCTCAAGCCTGACGCAAGGGGAGGGTCAACTCGCTCTCGCCGGGCTTCGTGGACGGGAATGGAAAAGATCACTCACCGGCCTGGCGCCGATGCCCCGCAACGCGGCGTGCGGACCGCCCAAGCCCCCGAGCCCTCCAAGTCCGTTGTCAGTGCCGGGCCTTATCGTCCGCACATGAACAGTCCCGCCATCGCAGACTCCTGGGCCCGCATCGATGCCTGGCTGGCCCAGCACGCCCCGCTCAGCCATGCGCAGCTGCGTTCACCAGCGTCGCCGAGCGACATCGAGGCCGCCGAGCAGGCCCTCGGCGTGACCTTCCACCCCGACCTGACGGCGTCTTTGCGGTGCCACGACGGTGTGGACCTCGAGGACGGAGCACCCGAGTTGGCGTACTACGGGCCGCCGTCGAGCCTCAAGCAGATCATCGAGAGCACACGGTTTCTGCGCGAAGTCGGTGCCGACCTCGCCCTGGACGACGACGCACCAGGTGAGGGCGACGAGGAAGTGGAGTACGAGGAGCTGAATGCCTACTGGCGTGATGAATGGCTACTGATCACACTCGGCATCGGCTGGCAGTCCTCCGACGGGCTCTTCCTCTCCTGCCGGCCCGGCCACAACTTCGGCCGCGTCGGCCGCTACTTCGATGAGGATTCCCCCTCCTTCACCGAATGGCCCTCGCTGCGGCACGCGTTGGCCGACTACGCGGAAGCTCTGGAGCAGGGCCGACGGTTCGACAACCGGATCCCTTTGGCCGTCGACGGTGTCCTGACGTGGGGCGACTAGAACACCATCGCTCCTGCCGACCGCTCCCGCCCCGCCTCGGCCGTCGCCTCCGCCTTCCGCGCCGCTTCCGAAAGCGCGCGGCGCTACCTGCCCTGATCACTTCATGCGGTCATTTCGTGACCCAATGTCAGTGGGCTTTGCCATGATGGGCGATGTCGTGAAAAGCGCGGGACGGGGGGACAGCGTGTCCGGGATCGATCAATGTCCGACGGGTGAGCGATGACGCGGCGACGGCCGCCCGCGAGGCGGCGTGGGCGGCGGCCGAGCAAGCGTCAGCAGGAGGCGGAGGCCAGGCTGCTGGTGTGGTTGACGGTCGCGGCGGTCGTGGTCGGGCTCGTGGTGATGGCGGTCGCGTGGCTCGCGGCGCATCGGTGGGTGGCCGTCGTCGCCGTGGTGCTCGCGGTGCCCGCGGGCGCCGCCCTGCTGAGGCGGCGACAGGAGCGTGCGCGCCGGGACGAGGCCGAGTTGCGCGGGCTGCGGTATGCGCTGACGCAACTGGACGCGCTGCACCACCAGGAGTTCGAGCAGGCGATACGGGAGTTGATGCGTCGCGACGGCTGCTCGGACGCCGCCCGGGTCGGAGGCCGGGGCGATCTCGGCGCCGACGTGAAGGCGACGGATCCGTTCGGCCGGCGGTGGGTGATCCAGTGCAAGCACCGCCGCGACGGGGAGCGCGGGTCCGCGGTGGGGTCGCCGGACCTGCAGGTCCTCAATGGCACCGCCCGTCCCGTCCACCAGGCCGACATAGCCGTCATCGTGACGAACGGCCGTGTCACCAGCCCGGCCCAGGACTTCGCGCGCCAGCAGCGGCTGCACCTCGTCGATCGCCGTCTGCTGGCGATGTGGGCGGCCGGCTCGCAGCCGTTGTGGGATCTGTTGGGGGCGCTGCCGCCGCCGCGCAGACCCTCCGCCCTGTCCTGACGCAGGCCGCGACAGAGCCCGCGCGGCGCTCACCGACCCCGCTGCGGCAGTGCGGTGGAGGACCGTTGACGCAGGAGGACGACCGGCGCCGGTGCGGCGGCATCAATCGAGACAATCCGCTCCGGCATTCCCGCCACGTTCCGTGCCCGTGTCGGCTACATTCGAGAACCCTCGGCTCCAGTGCCTCTGGGTGACGGCGTGTCGAGAAGACTTCCGGAGCGGTGAATGCACCAGTTCGAACACCTCCCGCCGGCCGCGGCTTCGATGCACGGGGGACTCGCCGACAGCCTCTTCGACACGGCACGCCGCAGCCCCGACCTTCCGCAGATCGCCCGCCGCCTAGACGTCGCCCCGAGCCCTTGGACTCCGATGACGGCCGCCGAGCTGCGGGACGAAGTGGTCGACCTGGCCCGGGGACTCGTCGCGTCCGGACTGCGCCCGGGCGACCGGGTCGCCATCATGGCGCGCACACGGTACGAGTGGACCGCACTCAGCTGCGCGCTGTGGGCGGTCGGGGCCGAACTCGTGCCGATCTACCCGACGTCGTCGCACGAGCAGGTCGCGTGGATCCTCAAGGACTCCCGCTGTGTCGCCGTGGTCGTGGAGGACGAAGAGGGCATCATGACGGTCGCCTCGGCCTGTGCCGCGCTCCCCGCGCTGCGCCACGTCTGGCAGTTGGACAGCGGGGCGCTGTCGCAGCTGGTCGAGCGGGGCCGTGCGATCCCACCGATGACCGTCGACTCCCTGCGGCGGATCGTGCTGCCCGACTCGACCGCGATCATCGCCTACACCTCCGGCGCGACCGGCCGGCCCAGGGGCTGCGCCCTCACCCACCGCAACCTGGCGAGCACCTGCGACACCCTGCTCGAAGGATGGGGGCACACGGCGGCTCCGCCGGGCCAACAGCCGGCCATCCTCGCCTTCCTGCCCTTCTCGCACGTGTACGGCCTCATGATCCAAGGCCTGTGCATGCGGGGCGGCCTGTTGATGGGCCACCAGCCCGATCTGAGTGACGTGTCTCTTTCCGAGGCCTTCCGGTCCTTCCGCCCCACCTATCTCTACGCCGTTCCGTCCCTCTTCGAGAAGATCTACAAGAACTTCCTGCAGAGCGCCCAACGGGCCGGCCACGGCGTGCTGTTCGAGCGTGCGGCCCGCACGGCGACGGACTTCGCCATCGCCACCGAGCGCCACAGGCTGGGCGCAGGCCCGGCCCCCGGGTTCGACCTGCGCCTGCAACACGCCCTCTACGAAAAGACGGTGTACAGAAGACTGCGTGCCGCGCTGGGCGGCCGCGTCTGCGGTGCGGTGTCGGGCGGCTCACCCCTGAACCGTGAACTCGCCCTGTTCTACTCGGGAATCGGGATCCTCGTCCACGACGGATACGGACTCACCGAGACGAGCGGCGGCGTGACGGCGCAGCCCGTGGGACGTGAGAAGTTCGGCACCGTCGGCCGCGCCCTGCCGGGCACGGACATCCGTGTGGCCGACGACGGGGAGGTTCTGGTGCGCGGCCCCTCCGTGTTCCAGGGATACATCAACGACACCCGGGCCACTCACGCGGCCTTGCGGGACGGCTGGCTCGCCACAGGGGACATCGGCCACCTGGACTCCGAGGGATATCTGGCCATCACCGGCCGCAAGAAGGACGTCATCATCACGAGCGGCGGCAAGAGCGTGGCGCCGTCGGCCCTCGAACAGCGGCTGCGTATGAATCCGTTGATCCACCAAGCGGTGATAGTGGGCGACAACCGGCCCTGTGTGGGTGCCCTGATCACGCTGGATCCGGATTTCCTCGCGCACTGGCGGGCGGCCTGGTCCAAGGGCGGGGCGGGACCTGCCCGTGAGGCGCGGGAGGAGAACGAACTGCGGGAGGAGGTCCGGCGCGCCGTCGCCACGGCCAACAGCACCGTGTCCCGCTCGGAATCCATCCGGGTCTTCCGCGTCCTACCGGAACCCTTCGCCCCCTCCAACGGGCTGCTCACGCCTTCGATGAAGCTGCGACGCGACGCGATCGTGCGGCGCTACGCCCCCGAGATCGAGGCGATGTACCAGCGGTCCTCGCGGGCCCCGCGCGAGTACGTGTCGGGCGATCCGTCGATCTGGGAGGAGTCGGACAACGTGTTCCGGTGAGCGGCACAGCGCCGTTCCCGAGAACAGCCGTGCCGTTCGCTACGTCACCCTCGCGCTCTCTGCCTGCCGCGCGCCCGGCGGAGCCCCCGAGCGGCCCTGCACCCAGCCGAACAGCACCACCGAGCAGACGGCCGCGAGCGCGCACCAGGTGGAGACGAACTCCCGTTGCCACACCGTCCAGCAGATCAGTGCGCCCACGGCGACCAGCACACCGAGCAGCAGCAGTCCGCGTTCCCCGGACAGCAGCAGCGAACCGATGGTGGCCAGAAGGTATCCGGCGACGAGCAGAGCGGCGTGGGGCAGACCGATGGCGTAGCCGACGGTGTGGCCGCGGACCTGTGCGGTCACCGGGCGCGTCGCGAGAGCGTATGTGAGCGGCACTGCGGTGGCGAGGCCGATGGCAAGCGGGATCATCAGCCTGCGTAGGGCGCGCCGTGGGGCCGCGCAGACCACGCCGAGGGGCACCCACACAGCCAACAGCGGCAGGGCGATCACGGCCCAGGCGACGGTGGCGGGTCCCCTGCCACCTCCGGAGTCCCACACCACCGACTCGACGATCTGGTGAGCCCCCAGAAGCAGCGGCAGCGCCGCCAGTGGCAGATCGCCGCGCCGGCGCACCCGCGCCACGCAGGCCACGCCCACGGCGCCGATACCGACACCGGCCACGAGATCGGCTGTCGCACTCCAACACATACCGTCACCAGGGGGTCGGCCGTCAGGTGGGACCGCCTTCGCGGTCCTCTCGATCAACACGCTACGACTCCCCCGCCTCATCCCTCTCGGTGACACGATGTGTCCCTCACGGACGACGCGTTGCGACTCCGCCCGGCCGGACGGGCAGGTCAGCGTGAGAGGCAGCGGACCGTCGAAGGAGGTGACCGGAATGGGGCCCTGGCGCTTCGTGGTGTGGTTCGGCACGGTCAGCCTGCTCGCCGACTTCGTGTACGAGGGGGCGCGCTCGGTCACGGGTCCGCTGCTGGCCTCGCTCGGCGCGTCCGCGCTGGTCGTCGGCCTGGTCACGGGTGCGGGCGAGGCCGCCGCCCTGGGACTGCGGCTGGTGTCCGGGCCGCTCGCCGACCGTACCCGGCGCTTTTGGGGACTGGCGATCGCCGGATACGCCCTGACGGTGCTCTCCGTGCCGCTGCTGGGTGTGGTCGGGGTGCTCTGGGCTGCCTGCGCCCTGGTGATCGCCGAACGCGTGGGCAAGGCGGTGCGTTCTCCGGCGAAGGACACGCTGTTGTCTCACGCCACCGCCGCAACCGGACGCGGGCGAGGCTTCGCGGTCCATGAGGCGATGGACCAGGTCGGGGCGCTGATCGGCCCGTTGGTGGTGGCCGGGGTCCTCGCGGTCACGGGCGGCGACTACGGCCCTGCCCTGGGTGTACTCGCCGTGCCCGGCGTCGCGGTGCTGGGCCTGCTGCTGTGGCTGCGGGCGCGGGTGCCGGACCCGGAGGCGTACGAACGGGCGCTGACACCGTCCGCCCCAGCGGCGGCCGACGAGGTCCGGTTGCCGAGCGCGTTCTGGACGTACGCGGCGTTCACCGCGGCCACCACGGCCGGGTTCGCCACCTTCGGCGTGCTCTCGTATCACCTCGTCGTACGGCATCTGGTGGCGACGGCATGGGTGCCGGTGCTGTACGCCGCCGCCATGGTCGTCGACGCGATCGCCGCGCTGGCGACCGGCTGGCTCTACGACCGGATCGGGGCGCGTGTCCTGGTGGTGCTGCCGCTGCTCGCCGCGGTGGTCCCGGCACTGGCGTTCACCGACACGGTGGCGCTCGTGGTGGCGGGGTCGCTCGTGTGGGGCGCCGCTATGGGCGTCCAGGAGTCCACGCTGCGGGCCACGGTCGCCGACCTCGTCCAGTCGGGTCGGCGCGCGACCGCTTACGGCGTCTTCGCCGGGGTCGTCGGCGCGGCGAGCGTCGTGGGCGGCACGCTGACCGGTGCGTTGTACGGCTCGTCGATTCCGTTGCTGATCGCGGTCGTTGTCGCGATCCAGATCGCCGCGCTCGTCCTCCTGGCCACGCTGCGCACCCGCCTTTCGTGAACAGGAGGTGTGGTCCCCCCATCGCCCCTGTTCGAACGCGGCCATCGATGGTTGGGTGGGCCCTGGCCACGCCCACCATCCATCCGCAGGAGAGCCACGCAGCCATGAGCAGCCCCTACACGTACGAGTACAAGGTCGTCACCTTCCGGGAGTCGCTGATCGGCGACGCGCTGGACAGCGACAAGCTGGAGAAGGTCCTCAACAAGCATGCCGAGGACGGGTGGGCGCTGAAGGCGATCACGTCCGCCGACGTCAAGGGCCGCATAGGTCCCGGCTCGGTCGAGGGGCTGCTCCTGACCTTCGAGCGCCCGCGGCGCTAGCGACGTCGGACGGGGGCCGCCCACGACAGTGGCCCCCGCCCGACCGGCCCCGTCACCCCTGTCACGCCACGTGACTCCTGTACCCGTGCGGCTAGCACAGATACCCGCACACCGCATCCGCACACCGGTGCCGCGCCGCGCCACGACGTCGCACCACAGCCTCGCAGCCCCGATGCCCTGCGGAGGCGGCCCCTCGCGGCCGCCTCCGCAGGGCATCGGGCAAAGGATCCAGCAAGGGATTCCGGTTCCCGACGCGACGAATCCCGCGGATCCGGCTCCAATGGAGGGTGACGGGGTACAACCGGCACGACAGGCGCCGCGGGATCCGGTGGGGTTCTCGCGGCGGCGCGACGGAGGTACGCGATGGCCACTGCTCTCCGGCTCCTGCCCGCACTCTCGCCCGTGCATCGTGAGCGTCTGATGGGCGTGGCTCGCGAGGTCTCCTTCCCGGCGGACGGAAGGATCTTCGAGGAGGGGGGCACGGCCGACCGCTTCTGGGTGGTGCGCTCCGGGACGGTCTCCCTTTACCAGCGGGTCATCGGAGAGAGACGTATCTCGGTCGCGCAGCTGGGCCCCGGGGACCTGCTCGGCTGGTCCTGGCTGTTCCCGCCGCACACATGGGATTTCGGCGCCGAGGCGTTCAGTCCCGTGCGGGCCTACGAGTTCGACGCCGGGGAGGTGCGCGGCCTCTGCGAGGAGGATCCGACGCTGGAGCTGTCCTTGACGCGCACGATCGGGGCCATTCTCGCCAACCGACTGGAGACGACCCGCACGGCTTTGATCGAACACTACGCGCGCCATGGCGGCAGCACACTGGGCTGACCAGGTGAATGGACGGCACCGTGCGGCTGCCAGGAGCGGACCAGGGTGAGTGCGCCGGCCTGGTTCGGATGGCGGTTCGTCGTTCCGCAAGACGCACCAGAGCACAACGAGAACCCATCAACGGCGCCTGTCAGGGCGGCGGGACGGCTGGCGCTGGGCCGAGCCCGATCTCGGCTCCCGCCTGGCCCGCGGTGGTGTCCGCCATGCGGCGAACAAGATCCCGGCAGCGCCGATCACCGCCTGAAGCGCCGCCACACCAGCTGAAAGGCAGATCGCGGTGCAGGCGGCCAGGATGCACACGAGCGCGATCAAGTCGACTTTGCGGTGATCCGACTCTGCCCCGGATTCCGGGTCGGCACCCGAAACAGCAGAGTCCTCTTCTGATGGCTCAACCTGCGACGACACGCCGGTCCTTCCCAGTCGGGAAGGGCGGGCAGGCGAGGAACTCAGCCCCCGGACAAGCAACAAGCCGCTTTCAGCCGCATGTCTCCTGGGGTTAATTCCCCGGCTTCCTATCGCTTGCGCGATGAAGCCCGCCCCCCAAGAACATGCAGCCAAGCGGCTACACACAACGACCGTAAGTCGAGCACCGACACCGCGTCAACTCCCTCTGCGAGTTGGACAGTTCCTCAGCGGAGATCAGCGCCGGGATCACCGCGCTGAGCCGGCTCTGTACCGCGGTTCCTCCTTCTCAGCCCAGTTGCTCGGCCAGTCCGACGATGATGCCCTCCGGGCCGCGGAGGTAGCAGAGCAGATAGCTGTCCTCGAACCGGGCGATCTCGCCGACGAGTTCGGCGCCGTGAGGGCGCAGGCGGGCGACGGTGTCCTCGAGGTCATCGACGGCGAACATGACGCGGTGCGTGCCCAGAACGTTGTGCGGCCGGTTGCGCGGCCCGGCGCTGATCACCGCGGGGCTGCGGTACTTCGCCAGCTCGAGCCGGCTGTGACCGTCCGGGGTCCGGACCATCGCGATGTCACAGCGGACGCCGTCGAGTCCGGTGCACTGGTCGGCGACGGGGCCCTCGACCTGCGCCCTGCCCTCCAGCTCCATACCGAGTTCCACGAAGAACGCGAGGGCGGCATCCATGTCCTCGACGACGATGCCGACGTTGTCCATCCGCTGAATCGCCATGCTGCTTTCTCCTTCTTCCTGGCGCGGCCGGTGGTGGCCGCTGATGCCCCAGGGACGGAGCCGGTGGCACGTTCTCGACATCTTCCAACCGCCGGACTCCGAAAAACCTGGAAGGCGTGACCGGCCCTGCACTGACTGGATCACCGGGGACGGCTTTCGGACCATCACCGCAGGACCCTTACTGGGCCTTGTAGCCGCCGTCGACGTTGAGGATGGTTCCGGTGACGAAGGACGCGGCCGGAGAGGCAAGCCAGGTGATGGCTTCGGCGACTTCGGTGGGGCGGCCCATCCGGTTGACCGGCTGGAGGGCGGCGATGGCGGCCTCGTCCCACGTGCCGGCCTCGATGGCGGTGCTGAGGATGTCGGTCCTGATCGCGGCGGGGGCGACCCCGTTGATGCGGATGCCGTCGGTGGCGTACTCCAGTGCGGCGGACTTGGTCAGGCCGACCACGGCGTGCTTCGTGGCGGAGTAGTTGGCCGCGTAGCGTATGCCGCCCAGGCCCGCGATCGAGGCCAGGTTGACGATGGAGCCGCCGGGGGTGTCCTGGGCCAGCATCTGCTGGATCTGGTACTTCATGCCCCAGAAAACGCCGAGCACGTTCGTGGTGAGCATCTGCTGGAAGCGGCTGGTGGGCTCGTCGGCCATGCGGCCGGCATCAAGGGAGATCCCGGCGTTGTTGACCGCAACATCGAGTCGGCCGAAGCGCTCGACGGTGGCCGCGACCAGGGCAGCGACGGACTCTTCGGAGTCGACGTCCACGGCGACGAAGGCGGCTTGCCCGCCGTTGTCGCGGATCTCGCGGGCGACGGCTTCGCCCGCTTCCTTGCGACGGCCGGAGACGACGACGGCGTGGCCGGCGCGGGCCAGAGCAAGGCTGGTCTCCTTGCCGATGCCGGTGGTGGCTCCGGTGACCAGGGCGACGCTGGAAACGCTCATGGTGGTGGACCTCTTTCCTGTACGTGCACGGGTGAGCACGGCCGATGGCCCCGCTTCAGAAGACCGTCGGTCTCTTGCGTTCCAATTTAAGAGACTGCCGGTCTGATGTCAAAAGACCGGCAGTCTGTAACATGGAGGTATGACGACCTTCCAGCGAGCACGCAGCGAGGAACAGCGCGAGATCCGGCGGCGGGCGATCCTCGACACCGCGGCGGCAATGCTCGACGAGATGTCCGTGAGCGCACTCAGCCTGAACGAACTGAGTCGGCGCGTGGGCCTGGCGAAGTCCAACGTGCTGCGCTACTTCGAGTCACGCGAAGCAGTCCTGCTGGAACTGCTGGACCGCGACTGGCGGCAGTGGACCGCCGCCCTTCCCGAACAGCTCGCCACCTCGGTCACCTCCGGCGCCCCGCCGATCCAGCGCGGTCAGGAGTTCGCCTCCGTCCTGACACACTCCCTCGAGCAGCACCGGGTACTGTGCGACCTGCTCAGCGCCCAAGCGGGCGTCCTGGAACACAACGTCTCCGCGGACGTGGCCGCCCGCTACAAACGAGCAGCCCTCGACAACGTCGCCGCTCTGGCCGCGCTTGCCCGCCGGCACCTGCCCGAACTCGGCGCTCACGCCGACCAACTCTGCGCCCAGGCCGTCATGGTGAGCGGCGCGGTATGGACCCATGCCCGCCCGTCCGCCGCCATGCTCACCGCATACGAAGCCGATCCCTCACTCGCTGCCCTGCGCATGGACTTCAGCACCACCCTGGAGGAGATGCTGACAACCCTCATCGCGGGCACACTCGCCAGGGCTGAGCTTGGTGGTTACTGACTTCGGCTGCTCAGGACGACGGTGATCGTCTAGGGTCAGCGCGGCGCCTGCTACGAAGCCATCGTGGATGCACCGCCACACCACCCTCCGCTGCGTCGCCTACGCCCAACGCGACTGGGCCGAGTACCTCGCCGCCCGAGCCGAGGACCAACAAGGGGGACAACCGATGACCTTGATGACCAGCGGCAGCGACGGGCGCACAGCGCAGGAAGTGCGCGAGTACCTACTCGCGCAGTTGAATGCTGCGATGCGCCGCCCCGGAATGTACGGCGGCGAAACGGCGCTCAGGCTCTACCTCGACGCCGTGGCGTTCACCGACGCCGCTGAGCAGGTATGGCAGGAGGAGCTGAAGGATCTCCAAACGAGAATGGTCTTCTCCACTGGAGTGCGCGGAGCCTTCCAAGAACTCTGGGGCGATGCGCACGAGGGCTCTGTGGCGTCGGTGTATGCCGAGATTGCACACCGTCAGGGATGGCTGAGACTCGACCGGACCCTCACCTCGAGCGAATACGAAGAGATCCGTCACGCCGGCGAGACCTGGTGCCGAGAGGATCGGTTCCTCAGCGATGTCGTCACGGCGTTCGGTCCGCCCTCGGTGCTCTTCGGGGGGACCAACCCCAACTACCCCAAGACACTTGCCTATACGACCGGGCGGCGAGACGACGCCCTTCTCTGTTTTCACCTCTGGAACGGTTTCCTGCCGAGCCCAGGCCCAACGTCGTCGTACGTCCACGCCGAGCCAATCCTCTGGGCGTTCCGCGCCGGGGGGACCCTGTTCATAGACGGCTTCACCTTCACGCCTGAGGGAACGGCCCGCCACTCGCTGAGCCACGACCGCACTCGACCTGAGGGCAGTTGAGGGAATGGTGCACGGTCGGAATAACCCCCTCCCCGCCAGTAACACGCACGGTCGCCCGCTCCTCGCCCCGGCCCGGCGCGGTCATTCGTGGACAGGCTGGCCGTTCTCCGCCGGGCCGGACAGCCGGGAGACTCTGGACGTCACCCTGGTGCCACCGGAGCTGGTGGTCGAAGTCGGCGTCGAAGGCGCCCGCGACGCCGCCAACCAGTGGCGCCACCCCGCACGCCGGCAGCGTGCACGCCAGCTGCACCGTGCACGCCGCGACCTCGCCGTCAGTCGCCCACCGAGGCTCCGAACAGGGCCCCGGTAGCAGGCAGGCCCATGGTGGGCGGGCCGAACGAGAAGGAACCGCTCGCGGTGATGCCACTGGAGGTGGCCGAGAAGACCCACGCGGCGCCGTTGTTCGCGTTCTCCGCCCAGTCGCCGACGACCAGGCCGTCCTTCTTGTCACCGTCTGCGTCGACGAGGGCGGTCTCGCTGCCGAAGCGGTCCAGCTTCTCGGCGGTGCCGGGCACGCCGCTGGTGTTCTGGCTGAACACCTTGGCACCGGTGCCGGTCAGACCGTTCGCGGTGCCGCGCAGCACGAGCACGCTGCCCGCGTCGGTGATGCCGTCGAAGTCCTCGCCAGGCAGTCCGGTTGCCACGTCGAGATAACCGTCGCCGTTGGTGTCGCCGATCGACAGGCCCGACCCCATGCCGTCATGCCACTCCCCCACGCCCGGGACACCCGCGGTGTCCTGGTTGATCCACACCGGCTTACGGGTGGTGGACACGCCGTTCGGACCGCCGTGGACGACGGCGACCGCACCGCCCTTGATCGGGAGGCCGATGTCGTAGTCGGTGCCGTCGACGGAGTGGCCGACGACGATCTCGGCGTGCTTGTCCTTGTCGAGGTCGCCGATCTCGACGTCGTCGCCGCGGATGAGCCGGCCCTGGGCATCCTTGAGGAGGCCCTTGTACGTGAACCCGGAAGGACCGCCCACCATGAGGGCGACCCCACCGGTACCGACCTCGCCGTCCAGCTGTCTGGCACTGACGGCCAGATCGGCGATGCCGTCGCCGTTCACGTCACCGGCGGCCATCGCGAGGGCATACCACTCCTCGCCGGGGGCGACGAGGGTGAACCGGGTCGTCCTCGCGTCGGCGCCGTTCCGCCGGAACGGGCCGTGCAGCACCGAGCCCTCGCCAGGCGTGTTCTCGTCGCCGTAGTCGTCGCCCGACGCCACGACATCCGGGTACTTGTCCCCGTCGACGTCAGCGACCACGTAGGCGCCGCGGGAGTTCGCCGGCACGTTCCTCAGCAGAGTCGGCGTGGCGGAGAGTCCCTTGGGGCCGCCCCAGTTGACGGCCAGGAAGCGTCCGTCGTAGCCGCTGATCGGCGACATGTCCACGAGCGACAGCAGATCGGCGTAGCCGTCCCGGTCAAGGTCGCCGCTTTGCAGGTCGCTGCCATAGCGCGTCTGTGGCTGCGCCGTCGACCGGCTCGACCACGTCAGCACTTGCTTGCGCGAGGTCGACAGCCCGCTGGACGAGCCGTACAGCACGCTGACGGCCCCCGCCTTCGCCTGCCCGTTCAACGTGGTGCCGGGCGCGCCGATCGCCAGGTCGCGATAGCCGTCGCCGTTGAAGTCGTCGTGCAGGCGCTTGGTGCTGGGCGTGGTGGTGGTCGTCGCGGCCGGGGTGGCGGCGTCGACGACGGGAACCAGCACGGCACCGCTGACCAGGGCGATACCGGTGGCGAGGACGAGCCGTCTGCGGCGCCGGGGAAGGGAACGGGAAGCCATGATTGTCCTGACGTAGGCGGAGAAGAAGGCGCGTGGGGGGGTGGCGGGGGTCAGCGCGGGAACGCGTCGCCGAGCCAGGCGCCACTCCCGACCGTGCCGAGCGTGCCGGCGCCGAAGGAGAAGGAGCCCTTGGACCGTGGCACCGGCGGACCCGGAGCGCAACACCCATACGGCACCGGCGTACGCGTCCTCACGCCGCCCAGTACGACTCACCAGGCAGACGGTTGGTTGTGCCGGCGTACGCCGCGACTTTCCCTGCCGTTCACCGCACACTCCACCCGAGATCCCCGCAGCGCCCCAGAACGGCTCGAGGTCGTCGAACTCCCGCGTCGCCGCATCTCGTTCGGCCTGGCGGTCGCGCCCCCAATTCCCAGTAACGGGCGAGGTCCCCAGCCAGCCATGCGTGCAGGGCAAACGCAGCGATCAGAGCGGCATCCGGTCGAGCGGAGCGCGCAACCGGTCACGCAGTCCAGAGACGGACCATGCCGTCAGCGAGTTGCAAGAACTGCCGGGCGCCTGGGTGGTGATGTGTGGGGGACATTCCGGGAACGATGCCCAGAAGCTTCCCCTCGACCGGATCCCATATCGACAGACCGGCGTCGCCGCTACTGAAGAGGCGGTTGCCATCGCTGAAGAAGGGCCCGGCCGGGCCCTCGAACGCGAGGAGTTCAACAGCCATTCCGTCCTGCCCGGTTCGATTCGTGTCGAAGATCCGTGCCCCGGGCCGCATGGCGTTACCGTCGTCGCCGAGTCCCTCTACGGCGACCCGAACAGAGTCGATCCAGGTCACGGCATAATTCCAGTAGTACGTCCGGTCGCACACTTCCACGCGGCTCGAACCGTCCTCGGACTCCCACACGTTGCCCTCGATCCATGGGTCAAGATCCCACGCTGAGGGGATGCCGAATGGATGCCATTTCCAGCCGTCGTCCAGGATCCGTTTGCCATCAGGGCTCACATACAGTGCGCCGTGGAAGTAATCGAGGAAATGCTCCGGCAAGGCCTCTCCGACTGCAGCCACAGGTAGCGACCGATCAGTCAGCAGCAACCCCGTTTGCGCGTCGGACACGTCCAGCCGGTTCCAGTCCGTGCGGTGGATCACGACGCAAACCCCGCGGCTCTGCCCGAACGCCAGCGAGAACGGCACGGTGTCCGCGTTGTAGCCCTGGTTGTCCAACGCCAGCGTGACCTCGCCGGTCCGCAGATCGATCACCTCACCAAACCGACCGTAATCGTTGACCACAGCGGCGAACATGCCGTCGTAGGAGGCATGCAGGCGCCTGCGAAGCCGGCGATCGTTCCATGGTTCGTGGTCGGGTTCTGCCGAAACGGTCGTGGTCCCGACAGCCTCGTGATCACCAGTTGCTACGTCCCACCGGCTGATCGTTCCGTCCTCGCCCAGCACCAGCCACGCCGACCGCTCGCAATGCCGCACTGGCGCCAGATCGGCCACTGCCCCCAAGCGCGACGGCACCGCCAACTCACGGACGGCGTCATAGCCATCTATCACCGCTGACCTCCACACCTGCATCTAAGAGTTTGGGCGAACTGGCAGCAGGTCTGGTTGAAGTGGGACACGAATCTGCGCGGCGAGCGGCCCGATGACTGGCACCCAGTCGGCGGGGTCGGTCGGCTCCTCGTACCAAAGTCCGAGTTCGACGATCTGCTTCGCGGGCGATGGCTGGTTCACGAATCGATGCGGGAGCAAGCGGAAGCGCGCACTACGCCCGCGAAGACGAGTTCCCATCCGCACGCATCAGAAGACGTAGGGATTCTTTGACTGACGGGATGTGGCGCAATTGTCGAACAGCTTGTCGCGGCAGACGGTCACGTCTACGAACGCAATCTCAGATGTGAGGCTGCCGGGCAGGGCGTCCCAGTGAGCCGTGGTGTTGTAACCGCTCTTGTTCCAGTGGTTGGGATACTGGAACGACCTTGTCGCCGTGACGTAGAAGAAGACCGAATGCCCGTCATCGCCCGTGTCCTTGAGGTAGACATCGCGGAGCACCAAGGAGTTGTAGCTGGTCCAGTCGACGGTCAGGCCGATCGCCGCCCCTTCTGTACTGGTCACCAGCCTGTCGTTGTCGGCCGCATGAGCAGCGCCGGGCACAAGGACCACTGCCGCAACCGCCACCCCTGCGGTAACCGCCGCCATGAAGCGCTTTTTCACAAGTCCTCCCCTGTGGACATCGCAACTGCGCGAACTCCCACCACCACCCCCTGTGGTGACTGTGTGACAGAAACGTATCGGCTTGACGACTGGCTCACCAGAGGGCGCATACCCCTCCGGCCGGCGCTGGAGGCAGCGGGGCGCTCCTTTCGGTCGGTGCAGATGGGCGTCCGGCGGCCTCGCGTACGAGGGCTTCATCCAGGACCCGACGGCGGTCACTCATCGGCAGATCAGCGCCGTCGTCGACCTGCTCCGGCCCCCAGACCGTGAGGCCCGCAGCCTCCGGCCGCAGAGCTCCCCGCCCCGTTTCTGAAGGCTCAACGGCAGTCTGTCGGGCAGGGACGTGGCATCTGTAGGGTCGGCATGGACCGCACACCCATACGGTGTGATCACTCGTTGGTGAGTTCTTCCCCCCTCTGCGCCTGACGTGACGCGACGCTGAGTGGCATGGCGCGGGACCGGTGCCTGAGGTTCTTCTGTAGGTGGGGGTAGGCATGACACGGGAAGCGGAACGCCCTGGAAGCCTGGAACAGCAAGCGGTGCTGCTGGTGGCGGGCGTGGCCGATCTAGCGGTGAGCACGCTCGGTTCGGCGCTTGGCACGGTGCGCGGGTTCCTGCGTCGCTCGGACACGGCAGAGCTGGCGGCGCAGGCCGAACGGGACCTGATCGCGCGCGGGCGGCTGGCTCTCGACCGGTACGCGGCCGCATCACCGGCTCATCTGGAGGTGCTTGCCCGGCACGCGCTGGCCCGGCAGGCCGGCGACGGTGTCTGAACACTGGAAGGCGGCTGCGTTCAAGGCCCGGGTCGATGAGGTGCTGTGCTCCTTCGTCGCCGCGGAGGCCGACCAGTTCGCGGACATCGATCCAGCGCTCGTTCCCGTTGCCCGGCAGGTGGAGCACGCGGTCGCCGGCGGCAAACGGCTGCGGGCGGCCTTCTGTTACTGGGGCTGGCGTGCGGCCGGGCAGCCGGACAGTGACGCGCTGGTGCGAGCGGCGGCGTCCATGGAACTGGTCCACGCCGCCGCGATCGTGCATGACGACCTCATCGACGACAGCGCACTGCGCCACGGCCGCCCCACCGCGCATGTGGCCCTGCGCGGTGCGCTGCGGCACCGCCCGCGGGCGACGAACGCAGCCCGGTCGCTGGCGATGCTGGTGGGGGATCTGTTGATGTCGCTGGCCGGTCAGCTGTTCACCACCAGTGGCCTGCCCGCCGCCTATCTCGGCCGGGCCCGCCCGCTGTGGGCGGCGCTGGCCCGCGAGCTGATCGCCGGGGAGTGTCTGGAAATCCTGCACACCGGAGCCGCCCCGGACACCTCCGCGTCACTGAAGGTGATCCGGTACAAGACCGCCAAATACACCGTCGAGCAGCCTCTGTTGATCGGCGGTGCGTTGGCCGGCGCCGGCGGGCGGCTGCGCGAGGGGTATTCCGCGTACGGGCTGCCGCTGGGCGAAGCCTTTCAGCTCAGGGACGACCTGCTGGGCCTGTTCGGCGACCCGGAACACACCGGCAAAGCCAACCTCGACGATCTGCGTGGCCACCGGCCCACTGCCCTGCTGGCGGAGACATGGCGCCTCGCCGACGACAAGGATCGTGAGCAGCTGCGCACCCTGCTGGGGCGACGCCTCGACGGCAACGGTCTGGAAGCCGTGCGCGCGCTGATGCGGCGGCTGAATGCGCCGGAGCGTATCGAAGCAATGATCACTACGCGGGTCGACGAGGCCACACAGTGCCTGCACGGTCTGGCCGTCCCCGCGCATGCCACCGCGGCTCTGACCACGCTGGCCCAGTCGGCAGCGATCCGCCACCACTGACGCCCTCGCCCAGCCGCACCGCCGCACAGCCCCCAACCGCATCACCCCATCCTGCGACAGCGAGCCCCCAGGGGGTTGCTGCGCAAGGAAAAGGAGTTCCGTGATGACTTACACCGAGGCGTCGTTGGACGCCCTCCGCCAAGCCGGTGACGAACTCGCCGACGCCACCGTCGCCACCCTGTTCGAACGCGGAGAGGTCGGCAAGTTCAACACCCTTATGCGGTACGTGTCCACCGCAGGTGCTCCCCTGCCCGACGGGCTGCCCGATGTGGCCCGGGAGTACCTCCAGGTGACAAGCGCCCCGCCGGACTGGGTGGACTGGGCCGAGATGGAGAAGGCCCGTCTGTTCTTCATCGACAACAACGTGCACATCTCCACCGCGCTGTCGTTCGCCTCCATGCCCGCCTGCTACGTCGTCCCGCACGTCGCCCGGCTGCTGTCGGCCACCCACGGTCTGAAGTACCCCTCCAAGCGGATGGCGGAGACCGGGCAATTCACCGTCTACCTCATGCAGCCCGACGCGTTCGAGGCCGGCAGCCGCTTCATCCCCGCCGCCCAGAAGGTCCGCCTCCTGCACGCCTCCATCCGCCACCACCTCAAGCGGGAGAACCGCTGGGAGAGCGAAACACTGGGCGTGCCGATCTGTCAGGAGGACATGATCGGCGGGCAGATGTTCTTCTCCCTGCTCGTACTGGACTCTCTGCACCGCCTGGGCATCCACATGTCCCCCGAGGGCGCCGATGCGTACTTCTACGCCTGGCGAGTCGTCGGAGCGATGCTCGGCGTCGACCAGGACAGCGTCCCCAAGACGCTGGAGGAAGCCCGCCAATTCCTCGACCTGTACATGATCCGCCACATGGCACCGTCCGAGGAAGGCGCGCACCTCACCCGGCAGCTGATCGACCTGTACGAGGAAGTCGTCCCCGGCACCTTCTTCGACCCGATCGTCTCCGCGCTGATCCGCCACCTGATCGGCGACACCTGCGCCGACTGGCTCCAAGTCCCGCGCACCCCCTGGGACACCGTCGTCAAGGCCGTCCCTCATCTGCTGGGCGTCCTGGAAACCATCGAGGACCGCTCGCCCCTCGGCGCCTGGGCACTGGACCGGCTCGGCCACCTCACCACCATCCTCGAACTGTCCTCGCTCACACGCGGACGCGTCATGCACTACGCCATCCCCGAACAGCTGAAAAAGGACTACGGCGTCACCGGCACAGCGCCCCGCGCCCACCGCTGGACCCCACCCCTGCCCAGCATCACCTGACGCACCACCCGGCCACACCGTCACGATTCTCAACAATCGCGACCGAGTTGGGACCACACGCTGTTTCGAAAGGGGCCGCAAGCCGGCCACTTCGACCGTGCCCGCAGTCTCGGTCACGGTCTCTGTATCGGTCTCGGTCTCGGTCTCGGTCTCGGTATCGACAGCCTCAGTCCGGCACGAGCTGATCGGCCAGACGCCTGGCCTGGGTCAGCAGGGTGCCGTACGTGCAAGCGGCGCTTCGCCGCGGAGTCGAGGTCAGTGGAACCAGGCAACAAGTCGCACATGGTCCGCTCCGTGGAGTTCGCCGAGTGTCCGCATTACGCTCCAGACCGGTCCCCAGGCGGTTTTGTCTCCGGCGACTGATTCTCGGCTTCGCATGCCGGAACCATCTGTTTCCTGCCAGTCGGCTGCGACGAGTTCGGCCCAGGTGATCCATGTTGTGCCGTGGACGTCAGGAGGGCCGCCGTACACGGCGTATTCGATCCGCAGGCCCTCGGATACGTCGCTAGGAAAACCGCGGCCTTCGGCCAGAGGGTGGAAGCCGAAGTAGTTCCGGATACCGAAGAGGCAGGCGAGGGCGTCGTAGGCGTTGCCGTTGTTGAGCAGGAAGAGGTCGATGGCGGCATGCCACATGGAGTCCTCGTCGTCGGGGCCCCAGAGGCGGGCACCTGGTCGACACTCGATCATCCCGCTGACTTCGGTAGACATGCGGGCATGCTGCCCGCACGGCCCATGACTCGGCACCTGCTTTTCCTTTGATTCGCCTCGCCATCAGTTCCCGTGGCGCCTGCTGATCCCCGTGCGCCTCCAGGCGTGCTCAGCTCTCCACTCCGCCCATGGCTGTGACCCGGAATGAGTGCTGGGGCACCGATCCGGCATTCCTGGTGGGGCTATTGACAGGTGCTGGAACCACAGACAGTTCTGTTTTCGGTGGTCCAAGTGTTGCCGTGTTCGGGTCTGGAACAAAGCCAAGGGGCGGGGCATCCTGGGCTTTCCGGCCTTTCCTGTTCGTGCTGTCGGGCCGGCCGGGGAGGGGGAGCAGCATGGACGCCGAGGACCGTCCGGAGCCGCGTCAGTGGTCCACCACGTCACCCGAGGAGCTTGATCGACTGGCGTGTGGGGTGCTGAGCGCCGCTCGTGATGCGGCCCGGGAGCTGCGACGGGAGCCTGCGGATGCGGCTCGGCGGGCGTGGGCGCTGGGCACGCTGGCGGGACAGACACAGGCGATGCTGGGGCCCGACCTGCCAGACCATCCGCCGGTCGGGATCGCAGCGCAGGAGGGATTCGTCCACACCGCTCTCGCTCTCGCCCTGCACATACGGGCACACAGCTGGTCGGAGCGCGACCTCGGCGCGGCGAGCGTGCCGGGTCAGGCCGCCGTACCCCATCCCGGGGAAGCGGGAACGGCCGACGCCTTCGACGTCCTCGGGAGGCTGATGCTCCCGCACACCTCCCCCGAGGGCTGGACCGCAACCCTGGTCACCGACGTGGCCGACGGCAAGCAGACGCTGAAGACCGCGGTCAAGCTGGGCAAGTACATCCTGCATCCCACCTTCGTGGCACTCACCGACGACGTAACCCGCCTCATCGGCGAAGCCCTGCACAACCTCAATGTGGACCGCCTGCAGGAGCTGACCGGCTCGCTGCGCCACTACGCGAGCGCGGCCGGACCATCCCACCCGGCGGACCCGGTACCCACTCCAGCCGTCGACATACCGGCACCCATGCCCGACCGCCCGTCCGTGATGGGGCCGGAATCCTCGGAAGGACCTGATTCGCAGCCCCGCTTCCGGCGGCCCCGCGGGCCGTCGTCCCACCGACGGATGGCGTCAGGGCCTGTTCCCGCTGACGCCGCGACGCCGGCATCTGCGGAGCCACCGCGTCATCCGGGCTCTTCCGAGCCGGGGTCGCCGGGCGCCTCACGACCACGCCGCCCCGAGACCAACGGGCCGATTTTCACCCCGAGGGGGCCAACGGCCGACTTCACAGAACCGAAAACCGACGAACCGATTTTCACCTCCATATGGGGCCAACTGGCGCCATTGCAGACGGGGGACCAGCTTCCTTCTCCAAGTGGTGAGGAGTGGCGAGTCGGGTCTGGTGGCTTCACCCTGTCGGATCCGCACGACCCTTGGCCCGCACCCGACATCTCGCACACCGACCTCCCGGACATCGACGGCACCGAGCTGGGCGGCCTCGATCCGTTCTGACCGACAGACCGACACCGCTGGCGCGTACTCGGGCATGACCCTTCCGAGGGGTCACGTGGTGCAACCAAGCGCCTTAGCCGGCGCATTCTCCCGGCTCAAACGATCTGGTCTCTGTCTCATACACCTCACGGCTCGCAGTAGAGCCGGTCGGCCAAGGTGCGCGCTCAGTGCTGTACTGCGAGACCGGGGCAGTGGCGCCGCATCGCGTCCACGACCGCCTCAGGCGACACCGGCAAGGTGTTCGTGGCCATGTTGGCCGGACCCAAGCCGAGTCGCGCGTTCATGGACGCGGTGCTGCGGACGAGCTTGGGCGCTCGCGCCAGATAGGCGTCCGGGTTGTGCAGCACCAGCTCGATGAACCTCTGCGAGGTGTTCCGCACCCGCTGCTCACGTATCCGTACGGCGGCTATCTCGTCCCACCCGAAACGGCCCAGCCTCACGTGGTCCACTCCCCCGTCGTCCAGCACCAGCTCCGGCCGGTCGCGGAGCAGGCGCTGGATGATGATCACCGAGCAGAGCCCGAAGAAGGGCACGGCCAGCGCCCCCGCCACAGTCATCTTCACAGTGCTGTGAGCGACCAGGAAGGCAATGCCCACCGCGACGAAGACCACAGAGCCGGCCAGCATGGCCCACACACGCCCCTTGGCGAGCGGGTAGACCGTCGGGGGCACCGGAACACCATTACTGATCACGAGCCCAGACGATAGGACCAGAGCCCTCATCAGCGGAAGCCCCTTTCTCCAGACCCTCTGGGGCGTGGCCGTCCCGACTGCCCTCGTCCCACACGGCAGTCGGGGCAGCCTGCCCCGCTCCGTCTCAGGCGTCGGCGGGCCCGCCGGCAAACAGGAAGAGGCAGCCACTGTGGGCGCTCATCTCAAGCCCCCAACAAGGCAGTTCACTTCCTGCGACCAACCCGACCTGCCGTCAACCCACGCCACCGCCGGAATTGACGAACTACCGGTGGCCGGCTGATCAGCTGGTCGTCCACCGCGTCCGGCACCCTGCGGGCTCCGAGGGGCATTTACTGTTCGAAAATCCGCCGCTCGACCGAATGGGATTTCGATATCGCAGTCGTGACAGGCCCTCACGCGCGCGGACGGAACGAATGCTGAGCGACATTTCAGAAATTTTCCGAGGGGAGGTACCCGTTTCACCGATGGCGAGCGATGTATGCGTCGATGCTGTCGGGAGATGAAAGCGAGGCGCAACGTGCTCGATTCGGTAGGTCCTCAGGAGATCGCGTCGGTACTCGCCGGCGTGCTGGCCCTGGGCGCGCTGGCGATCCGGGTCGGCGGCCGGGTGAGGCTCGCGCGGGAACAGCGGCAGGCGATCACCGCCGTGGCCGAAGCGGTCACCGCCACCGGACGCACGGCGCGTATCCGACACAGTTGCGCCGGCGCCCAGTGGTCACTGGAGGTGGGCAGCAGTCTTGTGGCAGAGGAGGCGTTGCGGCCGCCGGACCATGCGGCGGGTGGTGACCTCGACAGGTGACCAAGCACGTCCGCGACGGCGACGCGGAGGACCGGGGCCCTGCCGAACTGGCCATGCGGGACTGCTACGACGCCTACAAGTGGCGCGTCTGGCGATTCGTCGTCTCGCAGCTCGGCGGGGCCCGCAAGCAGGACGCGGAGGACGTGTGCCAGGACACCTGGGCGACCTTCTTCTCGAAGTTCGAGGAACATGTCGCGACGTACGACGACCTGGCGATGGTCCTGTTCCCGATTGCCCACTGCCGCATCGTGGACCACTGGCGCAAACGCGGCAGAACGCGGGAGGCCGCGGCCGCGAGCGAGGACCTCGAGGCGCTCGCCCACGGCGTCGCACCGCAGTGCGGCATCCTGGTCGACGACAGCACCAGCCGGTCCGTGGACTTGAAGCGAGCTCTGGCGGACCTGACCGAGCGCCAGCGCCAGGCGCTTCACTTCCATCACGTGGCACGGCTGACCATGAATGAGACGGCCCGGCTCATGGGCATCAGTCCCAATACCGTGAAGAAGACGCTCGGGGTGGCTCTCACCAAACTGCGGGCCTCCCCGAAACTGGAGTCCTATCAACTGCCGCTCGGCCGAGGGAGGCACGCCCGTGACAAATGACGATCGCAGCGCCCCCTTCGAGACGACCGAAACCGAGCTCGACGCCGGATTCGACGCGGTGATGGCCCGGCTTCGTGGGGCGACCGACCAGGAGCGGGCAGAGCTGCGCCTGGCGTCGGACCGGGCCGAGATCGGCCACGCCGCCTACGCACAGGGCATGCACCACCTGCAGGACGGCGACGGCGATCTCAATGAGGCCGTTCGGTGGCTGCGGCACGCGCACGAGATGGGCGTGTCAGAGGCCGGACGTGTCCTGCGCAGCGTTTTGTCGGGGCATGAGACGCACGAGGAGCCGGAGCAACCACCGGAGTCGCAGGAGCAGGTGCTCGGTGCTCCCCTGGCGGCGGCCTCCGTGCAGCAGGAAGGCGCCGACACACGGAAGCCCGCACCGCGCCCGACGACCGTGGTGGTGGCACCGGCCCCCCACGTCGACCTGACCGCCTTGGACCAACTGCACCAGGTCATGGCGGACATGAACACCGACCGCGGCCTGGCCGACACACTGCAGACCGTCGCCGACGGAGTGGTCAACGGCCTCGGCTACGAGCTGGCGTGTGTCAACCTCGTACGCCCCGACGGCGACCTCGTCGTCGCCGCCCTCGCCGGTAACTCCGCGGCAGAGGCCCTCATCACCGGCCGCGTCGGCTCGCGCGCCTCCTGGGACCGCCGGCTCAGCATGGGCGAGGCCTGGGGCGATCTGCGGTTCATCCCGCACACCGAGGGCTGGGTCCTCGACGAGGACGACGTACCGCAGTGGCACGCCGACGGCCCCGCGCCCCGCTTCGAGGACGAGTGGCACCCCTCCGACCGGCTCTTCGCGCCGATGTACGCGACCGGCGCCTCCGGCGGCGAGCTGATCGGGGTCATCTCCGTCGACCGGCCGCGCAACGGACGCAGGCCCGGTGCCTGGGGTCGCAAAGCCCTGCAGATGTACGCCTTCCAGGCCGCCATCGCGATCAGCAACGCGCGGCTGAGAGCCAACATGCAGCGCGCCCTCGTCCGTCTGGAGCGCGAGCAGCAGGCCCTGCGTGCCAGCGAGGAGTCCTTCCGCCAGGCCTTCGAGTACGCCCCCTCCGGCATGGCCATCGCCGAGATGGGCGGCGACCAGCACGGCCGGATCCTGCGCACCAACGACGC
>NZ_JBEXDZ010000070.1:0-43735 GCF_040606085.1 Streptomyces sp. NPDC005485
GCCGCACGGAGAAGGCGTCACGGGCCGACAGCGGCCACCCGCACCCTCATCGAGAAGAGGCACCCCCCATGCGTACTCGATCCCTCCTCGCCCTCGCCGGCGCAGCCGTGGCGCTCTCGCTGTCCGCGGCCGTCCCCGCCTCGGCCGACGACGCCCCGGTGCTCACCACCGGAAGCGCCGGCGGAACCCCCGTCGCCACCGGCGACGTCCTCAACGCCTCGCTGGCCAGTGGCACCGCGGCCACGCTCTACTCCAGCAGCACCGGCACGAGCGGCGTCTCCTGCAGCTCGTCCACGTTCACCGCCACCGTCACCGACAACCCGGCGGCGCCCGGCACGGCCACCGAGTCCCTCACCGGGCACACCTTCGGCAGCAGCAGCTGCACGAGCAACGTCACCGGCGTCCTCGGCGTCACCAGCATCCTGGTCGACAACCTGCCGTACACCACGACCGTGGCCTCCGACGGCACCGTCACCGTGACCCCCGCGGCCGGTTCCACCATCCAGACCACCGTCAAGCTGCGCACCCTGCTGGGCACCATCAACTGCGTCTACCAGGCGCCCAGCCTCTCCGGCACGGCGAGCAACGCCGACAACTCCATCGCCTTCGCCGCCCAGCACTTCACCAAGACCTCGGGCTCGACGCTGTGCTTCAGCAACGGTTACTTCACCGCGAAGTACGCCCCGGTCGTCGACACCAGCCAGGAGGGCAGCCCGGCGGTCTTCGTCAACTGACCCCGACCCGGGGCGTCACCTGGGCCGACGGCTCCGCCGCCGGCCCAGCGTGACCGCCACGCCCGTGGTGACGATCAGCGCCGCCGCCGCGGCACCCGCGACCAGCGACACACGGGAGCTGTTGTCCGGAGTGCTGTCGGCGGCCGGGAGCGGCGCGTCGGAGGGAGGCGCCGGTGCGCCGGCGCCGGCCTTGGCCCCGGCCTCGGCGGATGCGGTGGTCGTGTCCGGCTTCGGGGCCGCCGAACTCGTGGCGGGCGCCGGGGAGTTGGTGCGGGCGACGGAGTCCGCACCGCCCGTCCCGGACCCCGTCTTCCCGGTCCCGGTCGTCCCGGCCCCCGTCTTTCCGGCGTTCGTCTTCCCGGCGTCGGGGAAGACCACGTCCGAGCACGAGTAGTACGTGTCCGTCGTGCTGGTGTTCTGCCAGATCGTGTAGAGGAGCTGGCGGCCGGTCCGGTCGGACGGCAGCTTCGCCCTGATGCGGTAGGCGCCATTGACCAGAGCCGGATCGGTGGCGGTCGCGAACGGTTTCGCCGGCAGCTCGGACCACGTCAGCGGCCGCGTCGGGTCGTAGCCGGGCTTCGTCAGATACAGCTTGAAGGTGCCCGTGTGCGGGATCGTCGAGCTGTAGGCGAGCGTGAACGCCGCACCCGGCGTCAGCCGCGTCGCCGGATAGTCGGCGCGGGCGACGTCGAGGCCCTTGTAGGCGGGCAGGCCCCCGCTGCACAGCTTTCCGTCGGGGATCACCTCGCGGTCCCGGCCGCCGACGTCGGCGACCCGGAGGTTGTCCCAGTCCGTGAAGGGGGCGCCGTTCGCGGCGATCGCCGCCCCGCAGGCCGCGGTCCTCGCCCGGTCACCGCCGTCCGGGGAGCAGGCGAACACCCGGCTGACCGGATCCGTCGGCGCGCCGTGGGCCTGGGCCGGCACCGCGGCCCACGTCGTCAGCAGGAGCGGGGCCGCCATGGCGGCCGCGGCCGCGCCGGCCCTGCGATGTGCGGTCATCCGGGGAACTCCTCGGCGGTGGGGTGGGGGGTGGCATCGAGGAGTACGGGGAGCAGGTGCCGTGCGTTCAGATGCGAGCCCTAGGGGGGCTTCCCGCAAAGGGTGCAAAGAGGGGCAACCGGGTCGCGCATAGGGTCGCTTCTCGGCCGGATCGAGGGTTTCCTCTGTATCCGTATTACCCGGCCTTTGCCTATCGTTCGAGCACAGCCGACGCACAGGCAACCCCTGGACACGTCGCTCGCGCATGGCCGGCCGCCGCGCAGCTGTCCGTCTTCACCTGCCTCACCTGTTTCCCCACGTCTTCACCCCCCGCCGCTTCGACGACGAAGCGATCAGACCGCTGCTCCGCGCCCGCCCTGCCCGGACGGAGCAGGCCAGGGAAAGGCCCAAGCCCCTTGCGTACCTCCCCCTCCCGCGGCGCCGGACGGAAGCTGATATCCGTCGCCGCGCTGTCGGTCACCCTGATGGCCGGAATGACCACCGCCGTCGCCGTCGCCCAGACCCCTGCCGACGGCACCGCCGCCCCAGCGGCGCAGCCGACCGCCGCCCCCGCCGAGCGCCTGATCGTCGGCTACAAGTCCGGCGCCGCCGAGGCCAAGTCCAACAAGGCCGCCTCCGCCGACGCCGAGGCCAAGGGCAAGGAGGCGGGCGAGGACCTCGACTTCACGCGCCGCCTCGGCACCGGCGCCGCGCTCGTCGACCTCGGTGACGAACTCGCCGCGGCGGACGTCGCCGACGTCATCTCCGAGTACCGGGCCGACCCGCAGGTCGCCTACGTCGTACCGGACCGCCTCAACAAGCCGCAGGCGGACCCGAACGACACCGAGTACAGCAAGCAGTGGGACCTCTTCGAGGCCACCGCCGGCATGCGCGTTCCGGGTGCCTGGGCCACCTCCACCGGCAGCGGCGTGACCGTCGCCGTCATCGACACCGGCTACGTCACGCACTCCGACGTCGCCGCGAACATCGTCGGCGGCTACGACTTCATCTCCGACACCGCGGTCTCCGTCGACGGCGACGGACGGGACAGCAACCCGGCCGACCCGGGCGACTACTACGCGGCCAACGAGTGCGGCGCCAACATCCCGGCCAGCGACTCCTCCTGGCACGGCACCCACGTCGCGGGCACCATCGCCGCAGTCACCAACAACAACAAGGGTGTCGCGGGCATCGCGTACAACGCGAAGATCTCCCCGCTGCGCGTCCTCGGCAAGTGCGGCGGCTACGACTCCGACATCATCGACGCCATCACCTGGGCGTCCGGCGGCAGCGTCTCCGGCGTCCCAGCCAACACCAACGTCGCCAAGGTCATCAACATGAGCCTGGGCGGGGACGGCGCCTGCTCGTCCGCCACGCAGAGCGCCATCACGGCCGCCGTGAACCGCGGCACCACGGTCGTCGTCGCGGCCGGCAACGAGAACGACAACGTCTCCAACCACTCGCCGGGCAACTGCAACAACGTCATCTCGGTGGGCGCGACCGGCCGCACCGGCGCCAAGGCCTCGTACTCCAACTACGGTTCCCTCGTGGACATCTCCGCCCCCGGCGGCGAGATGAGCACCGGCACCGCCAACGGCATCCTGTCCACGCTCAACTCCGGTACGAAGACGCCGTCCTCGGAGTCCTACGAGTACTACCAGGGCACCAGCATGGCCACCCCGCACATCGCGGGCCTGGTCGCGCTGATGAAGTCGGCGAACTCCGCGCTGACCCCGGCCCAGGTCGAGTCGGCCATCAAGACCAATGCCCGTGCCCTGCCCGGCAGTTGCTCGGGCGGCTGCGGCGCCGGTCTCGCCGACGCGACCAAGACGGTGCAGGCGGTGAGCGGCTCCGGGGGATCCACGAGCGGCACCACCTTCAGCAGCACCTCGGCCGTGGCCGTCCCCGACGCGGGCTCGGCCGTCACGTCGCCGATCACCGTCAGCGGCCGCACCGGCAACGCGCCCTCGGCCCTCAAGGTCGCCGTCGACATCACCCACACCTTCCGCGGTGACCTGGTGATCGACCTGGTCGCCCCGGACGGTTCGACCTACCGTCTCAAGGCGTCCAGCACCTCGGACTCCGCCGACGACGTCAAGACCACGTACACCGTCGACGCGTCGAGCGAAGCGGCCAACGGCACCTGGAAGCTCAAGGTCCAGGACGTGGCCGCGCAGGACACGGGCACGATCAACAGCTGGAACCTGACCTTCTGAGACCGCCCACGGGGGGAGGGGCCGACCGGCGCGCGTGTGCCGGCCGGCCCCTTCGTTTTCGCCGGGTACGGTGAGCCGCATGCCAGAACCCGCCGACCTGCCCGAACCCGCCGACGCGCCCGTGATCCTCAGCAACGAACCGGGCTCGTTCCCCTGGAGCGTGCTGGCCGAGCGGCATCCGGCGCTCATCCGCAAGGTACGGGACGCCTTCCCGTACGGCCCCGAGCAGCACCGCGCGCTCGACGCCCTGCTGAAGAACAGCGCCGAGGGTGTCATCGAGCCGCTGGGCCCCGCGGCGGCGGACCGGGCTCAGTGGGACACCTGGGGGCAGGGCCACTTCGGCCGCTCCTGGTTCGACGTGCCCTTCCTCTGGTCCGAGAGCTACTTCTACCGCCAACTCCTCGAAGCCGTCGGGTACTTCACCCCCGGCCCCTGGAACGGCATCGACCCGTTCCGTCCCTTCAAGCTCGCGGAACTGGGGACCCCGGAGGCGGACGAGGAGCTCGCCGCGCTCGACCCGCTGGCGGACCGGCCCGTCGAGGAGCAGGGGCGGGCGCTGCTGCACGGAGCGCTGTGGGGCAACCGGGCGGACCTCGGCTTCAGCCTCGCGGGAACCGGTGGCGCCGCGGCCGCCGGGCAACTCGTCGCGGACGACAGCGCCTTGCTGTGGCCGCTGATCACCGGCGGCACCGTCTGCCTGGTCGCGGACAACGCCGGGCGCGAACTCATCCCCGACCTGCTCCTCATCGACCATCTCCTGCGCCACCGCCACGCCGAGCGGGCCGTCCTGCACGTGAAGCCGTACCCGTACTACGTCTCCGACGCCACGACCGCGGACGTCGTCGACGCACTGCGCCGCCTGACCTCCGCGCAGGGCGCGGCCGCCGAGTCCGGCCGCCGCCTCTGGTCCGCGATGGCCGACGGCCGCCTCACGGTACGGGCCCACCCCTTCTCCTGCGCCCCGCTGCCGTACGCCGACATGCCCGAGGACCTGCGCCGGGAGTTCGCCGAGGCCGACGTCACCCTTGTGAAGGGCGACCTCAACTACCGCCGCCTGGTGGGCGATCGCCTCCGTCCGCCCACCACTGCCTTCGCGGCGGTCACCGCGTACTTCCCGGGCCCGGTCGCGGCCCTGCGCACCCTCAAGTCCGATGTGATCGTCGGCCTCGACGCGCACACCGAGGCCGCGCTCGTCGCCGCTGAGGAACAGCGCTGGCGGGTGAGCGGCACGCATGCCCTCATCCAGGTCAACTGACCTCCAGCGGCAGCGACTTGATGCCATTGATGAAGTTGGAGACGAGGCGGCGGGCAGGCCCGGCGGGGCGCAGTGACGGCAGTGCGCGCAGCACCTCCTCGTACAGCACGCGCAGTTGCAGACGGGCGAAGTGGGCGCCCAGGCAGACATGCGGGCCGTCCCCGAAGGAGACGTGCGGGTTCGGCGTCCGGGACAGGTCGAGCCGGTGCGGATCGGCGAACACGCGCTCGTCGTGGTTGGCCGAGGCGTGGAAGACGACCACCTTGTCGCCCGCCCGGATCGGCTGCCCGGCCAGCTCGGTGTCCACGGCCGCCGTACGGCGGAAGGTGAGCACCGGCGGATGCCACCGGAGCAACTCCTCGACAGCTGTGGAGAGTTGAATCCCGCCCTCGCGCAGGCGCCGGTGCTCGTCCGGGTGTTCGGCGAGTGCGAGCAGGCCGCCGGGTGCCGCGCTGCGTACCGTGTCGTTGCCCGCGACCGTGAGCAGGAAGAAGAACATCTCCAGTTCGGCCGGGTCGAGTTCGGCGTCGGCCGCGAGCGTGGTCAGCACGTCGTCGCCGGGGTGCAGCCGCTTGTGGGACGCCAGCTGCCGGGCGTAGGCGAACATGTCCCGCAGCATGGCCGGGGAGCGCGGATTGACCGGCCCCCCGTCCGCGTCCAGGACCGGCGGGCCCGCCTCGTCGGGATCCTGGTAGCCGATGACGCGCTGCGTCCAGTGCAGCAGCAGCCCCCGGTCGCGCTCCGGTACGCCGAGCAGGTCGGAGAGGTTGAGCAGGGCGTAGTCGTCGGTGACCGCGGTGACGAGGTCGAAGGTGCCGTCGCCCGCGCGGGCCTCGTCGACGGCCGCCGCCAGCAGGGTGCGCGCCCGTTCCCGCGCGACCGACTCGAACCGCTCGATGCGGCGCGGCGTGAACGCACGGCTGACCGCACGCCTCAACCTGCCGTGGTCCGGCGGATCCTGGTTGAGCATCATGCGCCGGATGAACGGCAGGTCGTCCGGGTCCGGATCGCGGATCTGGGTCGCCCCGAGGCACGAGGAGTAGCTCACCGGGTCCTTCAGGACGCGCACGACATCCGTGTGCCGGGTCACCGCCCAGAACCCGGGACCCGCGGGCCACCCCAGCACCTCGGTCTCCTCCTGCCAGGCCACCGGATGGTGGTCGCGCAGGGTGCGGTACGCGGCATGGGGCACGCCGTCGGCGTACCGCCGCGGGTCGAAGACATCGGGAACGGGCACGGTAGACGCGGCCTGCGGACCGTTCACGCCGGCCACACCACGCGGTGGTCCGACCTGGCGGGGCTCATGCTCTTCGGGACTCTGGAGGGGGTCATAGGGACTCCGGGGAAGTGGGGGACGCGTGAACCCCCGTAGTCTGCGAGCGCGGAAGTCAACGTCACAAGGCCCGGGGAATCGGGCGGTTTCGTCCGTGGTTCACGCGATGGTGTGATCATGTCCGGCGCGGCGGATGGCTTCCGAAGGCCCCGGGTAGGGCCCGGCCATGACGCAGCCGTTCCAACTCCCGCGCTTCTACATGCCGTATCACGCCCGGCTGAACCCGCACCTCGACGAGGCCCGCGCCCATTCCTCCGACTGGGCGCGCGGGATGGGCATGCTGGAGGGCTCCGGAATCTGGGCACAGTCCGACCTCGACGCGCACGACTACGGGCTGCTGTGCGCGTACACGCACCCCGACTGCGACGGGCCCGCGCTCTCTTTGATCACCGACTGGTACGTCTGGGTGTTCTTCTTCGACGACCACTTCCTGGAGATCTTCAAACGCAGCCAGGACCGCGAGGGCGGCAAGGCGTACCTGGACCGGCTCCCGCTGTTCATGCCGCTCGACCTCGCAACTCCCGTACCGGAGCCGGAGAATCCCGTCGAGGCGGGGCTCGCCGACCTCTGGGCGCGCACCGTGCCGTCGATGTCGGCCAACTGGCGCAGACGGTTCGCCGTCTCCACCGAGCACCTCCTCAACGAGTCGCTGTGGGAGCTGTCCAACATCAACGAAGGGCGCGTCGCCAACCCCGTCGAGTACATCGAGATGCGCCGCAAGGTGGGCGGTGCCCCCTGGTCGGCGGGGCTCGTGGAGTACGCGACGTCCGAAGTGCCCGCCGCCGTGGCCGAGTCCAGGCCGCTGCGGGTGCTGATGGAGACGTTCTCCGACGGTGTGCACCTGCGCAACGACCTGTTCTCCTACCAGCGCGAGGTCGAGGACGAGGGCGAGCTCAGCAACGGCGTCCTCGTCCTGGAGACCTTCTTCGGCTGCTCCACCCAGGAGGCCGCCGAGACCGTCAACGACATCCTCACGTCACGGCTGCATCAGTTCGAGCACACGGCGTTCACCGAAGTGCCCGCGCTGGCCCTGGAGGAGGGGCTCGCCCCTGTCGAGGTCGCTGCGGTCGCCGCGTATGCGCAGGGGCTGCAGGACTGGCAGTCGGGCGGCCACGAATGGCACCTGCGCTCCAGCCGCTACATGAACGAGGGCGCCCTGTCCGCGGAGCGGCCCTTCGGGATCGGCGTCTTCGGCACGTCCGCCACCGACATGCGGGGGCTGCTCGCCGACGCCGGGGCCGAGCGGCTGCGCGCCTACACCCACATGCCCTTCCAGAAGGTCGGCCCCTCCCAACTCCCGCCGTTCTACATGCCGTTCGAGGTGTCGGTCAGCCCGCACCTGGAAGGCGCCCGGCAGCGGCTCACTCCTTGGATGCACGGCATGGGCATGCTCCAGGAGGGCGTCTGGGACGAGGACAAGCTGCTGGCCTACGACCTGCCGCTGTGCTCGGCGGGCCTCGACCCGGACGCCACGCCCGACGAACTCGACCTCAGCTCCCAGTGGCTTGCCTGGGGCACCTACGGCGACGACTACTACCCGGTGGTCTTCGGGCACCGACGCGATCTGGCGGCCGCCAAGCTGTGCACCGAGCGGCTGTCGGCCTGTATGCCGGTCGACGGCGAGGAGCCCGTGGTCCCGGTCAACGGCATGGAACGCGGGCTGATCGACCTGTGGACCCGCACGACGGCGGCGATGACCACGGACCAGCGGCGTACGTTCCGGGCCGCGGTGGACGTGATGACGGAGAGCTGGGTGTGGGAGCTGTTCAACCAGCTCCAGAACCGCATCCCGGATCCCGTCGACTACATGGAGATGCGCCGCGCCACCTTCGGCTCCGACCTCACCATGAGCCTGTGCCGTATGGGCCACGGCCCCGAGGTCCCGCCGGACGTCTACCGCAGTGGCCCCGTACGGTCGTTGGAGAACGCGGCCATGGACTACGCGTGTCTGCTGAACGACGTGTTCTCGTACCAGAAGGAGATCGAGTACGAGGGCGAGGTGCACAACGGCATCCTCGTCGTGCAGAACTTCTTCGGCTGCGACTACCCCACCGCACTCGGCATCGTCCACGACCTCATGACCCAGCGCATGCGGCAGTTCGAGCATGTCGCCGCCCATGAACTGCCCATCCTGTACGACGACCTCAAGCTCTCGCGGGAGGTGCGCGAGATCATGGACGGCTATGTCGCGGAGCTGCAGAACTGGTTGTCCGGAATCCTGAAGTGGCATCAGGACTGCCACCGTTACGGCGCGGCGGACCTGGCCCGGCGCGCCCACGGTTTCGTACCGGACCAGGTGCCCGTGCCGCCCCTCAGCCGGCAGACGGTGTCGATGGCGCTCTGACGGCCCGGCGGGCCGCCTCCGAGAGCTCCGCGAGGAGCGCCGAGGCGGCCTCGGTGACCTCGCGGCCCGCCGCGGCGAGGGCCGGGTCGCCCGCGGCCGCGCTCGCCACCTCGTGGTGCTCGTCGACGACGAACGTACCCAGGTTCGTGCCGCGCCAGTGCGCCACGGTGTCGTCGGCGGGCCGGGCGAGGGTGTCGCGCAGCTGCCCCAGCGCGCTGACGGCGGCCGGCAGCCGGCCGGCCTCCCTCTCCAGCCGGGAGAGCCGCAGAAGCGCCGAGGCGCGGTCCGAGGCGGTGGACGTCAGCGGCACGTACAGCCGATGAGCCCGCAGTGCCTGGAAGGTGTCACCCAGGTCCTCGAACTCCTGGTCCAGGTAAGCAAGTTCGTACGAGTCCGACCTGTCCGGCGCCTTGCCGTCCCGGGTGCTCACGAAGGCGCGCAGGTCGATCTCGTCCAGCGTGCGGATCAGGGCGACGCGGACATGCTCGGCCATGCCCCGCCCGCTCGCGAGATCGGTCCAGGTGGACGCCGGCTCGTCCGAGGGGTCGGTGCCGAAGAGCGAGTCGTCGAGGCCGCGCGCCCACTCCCGCAGCTCCTCCCCGCTCGCACCCGGCTCCGGCATGCCGGCGAGCCCGCACCATGTGTCGTACGTCGTCTCGCGGACCTCGAAGAGCAGCGGCAGGTCCTCGGCCAGGCCGTGCAGCCCCACCAGGACGGCGCCGAGGCGCAGTTCGTCCGTCATGGATGCCTCGGTCTCGCGGCGGAGCAGATGGCGCAGCAGCGGCAGGTCGGTGTCCCGGCGGTCGTACTGGGCGGCGCGCAGGGCGAGCGCGCGGCGCCCGGCGTCCCCGGCCACCTCGTCCCACGCCGTGCGTGCGTCCTCGCGGCGCAGGCGGGCCAGATCGGCGCGGCCCTCGGCGAGGACCACCTCCTGGAGCGGCGGCCGGGGGAGGCGGTCGAGCAGCGCGTACGCGCATCCCTCCTCGCCGTTGAGGAGGAGGAAGTCGGGCTCGGTGCGCTGCAGCGCGGCGTGCAGCATGCCGACCAGCTCCACAGGGGAGCGCTCGGGGAAGCCCAGCGCGGTGCGCAGTTCGGCGCGCTCGGTGTCGATGCCGTAGTTCTCGCGGATCTCCTCCTCCGTCTCGGCGACCCGCGCGAGGATCCGCTCCTCGCCGTCCTGCGGCGAGAGGCCGACATGGTCGCGCCATCCCGGCAGCCCGATGATCGTCTCCAGCGCCTCGTCGACGCTGTTTGCGATGATCCCGGCCGATCCCTCGGAGTCGGCGTACAGCATGGAACCGTCCCCGCACAGGAAGTACGTACCGCCCGTGTCGTCCCCCGCGACGGGCTGGAGCGGGCCGCCCGAGGCGAGCCGGACCGGCTCCACGTGGTCCGCTCGCTCCAGGTCGAAGTCGAAGGGGAACGCGGCCAGTTCGGCCAGGTGGGTGTGGCGGCGGAGCAGTTGCAGGGCGCGGTCGGTCATGCCGCAGAACGTAACAGCCGCCACCGACAACAGGACTTCCCGCTTCCGCATCCGGATTCCGGCCGGTCCGCGTGGGGCGCGCGCCCGCTCCGGGAGGATCGGGCGCGGGCGCGAGCCCGGCGGCGGCGCACTTCACGCACGCGCCCCCACCTGGTCGAACGCACGTGTCAGTCTCACTCGTTCGTGGATCGTCGCGCGCCGGAGCGCCGGGTAGAGCATCTGCCGGGGGCGATCCGGAGGCGAACCATGGAACAGACTGCGTTGCGTCCCAAGCCGATGCCGGGGCAGGAACCGGGTGACGGGCGCAGAGGGGGCAGCGCGTCCCGGCGCCCGCACGCCGCCCGGCGGCGCGGCAGGCGGCTCACGACCCTGCTGTTCGGACTGTTCGTCGGGACGGTGCTGGTCCTGTCGGGTGTGGGGCTCGGCACGGTGGGGGCCACGGTGATCGGCATGAGCAGGCTCGCCGACCTGCAGCAGCAGGCGGGCCGGTCCGCGCCGCCGGGAGGCGCACTACCGCAGCCTTCCTCCGCCACCAGGTCGGGGTCCGGTGGTGGGAGTTCGACCCCGACAGGGATGCGTTCGAAGGAAGCCGCGGGGGCAGGTGCCGGGGCCACGCTCGGCGTCGAGGTCGTGGACGCCCCGAGCGGCAAGGGTGCGCTCCTCATCGGCGTCCGTGTCCCGGGCCCCGGCTACAGCGCGGGCGTCGTCCGCGGTGACGTCCTGCTCGCCCTCGGCGGCACCCGCGTGGACTCGGCCGCCGATCTCGCGCGAGCGGTCGCCGACGCCCGCCCCGGGACCTCCGTAGCCCTGAGCGTCCGCCACGCGAACGGCAACCGGCAGCAACTGTCCGTCGTGCCCGGGATCGCGACGTAGCGGCATGCCCCGGGGGCGGAGACCTGGCGGCAGGCGGCTCCGAAGTGGCTCGTCAGCCGCCGCTGTGCGCCCCGCACTAATGGGATGCGAGCATCAAATCATTAGTGCTAATGGTTCAGCGGCACCGAATCATTAGGTTCGGTCGGTTCAACGGCCGCAATCGGCTCGCGCACGCCTGTGCGGAGGGGCAGGATGCTGCCCGTAGGCTCCCGGGGAACTCCGGACAGACGGAGGTATGGATGACCAGCACGCCCGCGCCCTTCACGGCCGGTGACTACGCGGCCCGTATGCGGCGCGCGGCGGATGCCGCCGCGGACGCCGGGCTCGACGGCGTTCTGATCGCGCCCGGGCCGGATCTGGTGTGGCTGACGGGCTATCGGCCCGTGGAGACGGAGCGGCTCACCCTGCTGGTGCTGCGGCCCGGACAGGACCCCGTCCTGGTCGTGCCCACCCTGGAGGCGCCCGACGCGGCCGCGTCCGCCGGCGCTCCCGCGCTGACGCTCCGAGACTGGACCGACGGCAAGGACCCCTACGAGGCAGCCGTCTCGCTGATGCGGGACAGCGGCCGTTACGGGATCAGCGACAACGCCTGGGCCCTGCACCTGCTCGGTCTCGGAAAGCGCCGCCCGGACACCGGCCACGTCGCCCTCACCGAGGCCCTGCCGATGCTGCGGGCCGTCAAGGACCAGGCGGAACTGGACCGGTTGGCGGCAGCGGGAGCAGCCGCGGACGCAACGTTCGAGGAGATCCGGAAGGTTCCCTTCGCCGGCCGCAGGGAGGCCGAGGTCGCCGCCGATCTGGCCGACCTGCTGCGGCAGTTCGGGCACACACAGGTCGACTTCACGATCGTCGCCTCGGGCCCGAACGGCGCCAACCCGCACCACGAGGCCGGTGAGCGCACCATCGGGCACGGCGACATGGTCGTCCTCGACTTCGGCGGCCTGAAGCACGGCTACGGCTCCGACACCTCCCGCACGGTCCACGTCGGCGAACCGGACGCCGAGGAACGCAAGGTGCACGACCTCGTACGCGCCGCCCAGGAGGCCGGCGTGGCGGCGGTGCGGCCGGGCGTCGCCTGCCAGGAGGTCGACCGGGCGGCCCGCGCGGTCATCGCCGACGCCGGATACGGCGAGTACTTCATCCACCGCACCGGACACGGCATCGGCGTCACCACGCACGAGCCGCCGTACATGATCGAGGGCGAGGAAATGCCCCTGGTGCCCGGGATGTGCTTCTCCGTGGAGCCCGGCGTGTATCTGCCGGGCCGCTTCGGGGTGCGCATCGAGGACATCGTGACGGTGACCGCGGACGGCAGCCGTCGCCTCAACACCACCTCCCGCGAGCTGGTGATCGTCGACTGACCCGGCCCACCCGAGCGACGTGTACCCACCGACCACCCGGCGAGAGCCCCGCCCACGCCCCCGGACGACAACGGCGCGATCATGACCCAGGCACCGACACCGACAGCGGACACCGTCCGCCGGCTGGTCCTGTCCCTCCTCCCCGGCAGCGGGGCGTCGGGCGCCGGACCCGACGTGCGGCCCGTGGGCGAGGGCGGCGCGCACTCCAGCTGGTGGGTCGGCGCCCGCCATGTGCTGCGCCTCGCGCCCGACCGTGACGCCTCCGTGCGACTGCGCCGTGAGCTGCGGCTGCGCGATCTGGTCCGGCCGCACGTCGGGGTCGCCGTCCCGGTGAGCGTCGCGCACGGCGAGTGGGCGAGCGGGCTGGGCTACACCCTGGACACCCGGCTGCCCGGCACCACCGGCGAAGCACCGGACGTCTCGGCGCTCGGCGAGAACGATCTGGCGGGGCTGCTCACGGGCCTGCGCGAGGTGCCCGTACGCCAGGCGGAGCCGCTCGGCGTTCCGCGCGCCGCACCGCGCTCCCTGGAGACGCTGCGGGCCGCCGCCGCGGACGCCGCCCGGCGGCTCGCCGCCGCCGACGAGTTCGACCCCGCCCGGCTGGCGCAGCTCACCGCCCCCGCGGCGGTCCAGCTCGCGGCCCAGTCCCAGGGCGCGGTCCTGGTGCACCATGCCCTCAGGGGCGAGCACCTCGTGGTGAGCGGCGACGGCCGGGTGCGCGGCGTCCTCGACTGGAGCGACGCGGTCCTCGGTGACCCGGCCGAGGACATCGCCGGGCTCGCGATCGCCGTCGGCGCCCCCGCCGCCGTACGCGCCGCGACCCTCGCCGGATACGGCGCCCGCCCCTGTCTGCGCGGCCTGTGGCTGTCGCGCTGCGACATCCTGATCCGCCTCGCCGACGGGCTGCGGGGCGGCGACACCGGCCCCGTCCCGCTCCTGCGCGTCCAGCTCCGCCGCGCCTGGGAGGCGATCCTCCTCGAACGTGTCACCGAACTTCCGGGTGACGACTGACCCGCACGAGCCGAGGCGTCCCGGGAGCTCAAGCCTGCGCCAGCACCACGCACGACTCGCCCGGCAGGTGCAGCAGCCCGTCGGCGCCCGGTCGCTCCACCGGCTCCCACGCGGCCAGCACGCGCGCGTTGCGGATGCCCAGCGGGATCGCCGCCGCGTCCTTGCCGAGGTTCACGGCCACCTGGACGTCCCCGCGCCGGAACGCGATCCAGCGCGCCCCCTCGTCGTGGGCGACCTTGACCGCCGCGAGATCGGGGTCCGACAGGTCCCGCTGGCTGTGCCGCAGCGCGATCAGATCGCGGTACCAGTCCAGCACGCGCGCGTGGAGCCCGTTTTCCGCGCCGGGCGCCGGCTCCGACCAGTCGAGACAGGAGCGCTCCCGGGTCGCCGGGTCCTGCGGATCCGGCACGTCCTCCTCGGCCCAGCCGTGCGCCGCGAACTCCCGCCGCCTGCCCCGCCGTACGGCCTCCGCCAGCTCCGGATCGGTGTGGTCGGTGAAGAACTGCCAGGGCGTGCCCGCGGCCCACTCCTCGCCCATGAAGAGCATCGGCGTGAACGGCGCCGTGAGCACCAGCGCGGCGGCGCAGGCCAGCAGCCCGGGGGAGAGGGACGCCGAGAGCCGGTCGCCCTGCGCGCGGTTGCCGACCTGGTCGTGGGTCTGCGCGTAGCCCAGCAGCCGGTGCGCGGAGACGCGCGTACGGTCCAGGGGGCGCCCGTGGTGGCGCCCGCGGAAGCTCGAATACGTGCCGTCGTGGAAGAAGCCCGAGGTCAGCGATTTCGCGAGCGCCGCGACAGGAGCCCGGGCGAAGTCCGCGTAGTAGCCCTGCGCCTCACCGGTCAGCGCGGTGTGCAGCGCGTGGTGGAAGTCGTCGTTCCACTGGCCGTGCAGTCCGAGGCCGCCCTCCTTGCGCGGCGTCACGAGCCGCGGGTCGTTCAGGTCCGACTCGGCGACCAGGAAGAGAGGGCGCCCCAGGTCGGCGGCGAGGCCGTCCACGGCCGTCGACAGCTCCTCCAGGAAGTGGCACGCGCGCGTGTCGATCAGCGCGTGCACCGCGTCCAGGCGCAGCCCGTCGAGCCGGTAGTCCCGCAGCCACGCCAGCGCGCTGCCGACGAGATACGCGCGCACCTCGTCCGAGCCGGGCGCGTCCAGGTTCACCGCGGAGCCCCAGGGCGTGTGGTGGGTGTCCGTGAAGTACGGCCCGAACGCGGGCAGGTGGTTCCCGGACGGGCCGAGGTGGTTGTGCACCACGTCCAGGACGACGCCCAGACCGAGTTCGTGCGCCCGGTCGACAAAGCGCTTCAGCGCCTCGGGGCCGCCGTAGGGCTCGTGCACCGCCCACAGCGAGACACCCTCGTACCCCCATCCGTGCCGTCCGGGGAACGGGCACAGCGGCATCAACTCGACGTGGGTGACGCCCAGTCGCGCGAGGTGCTCCAGCCGCCCGGCGGCCGCGTCGAGCGTCCCCTCGGGGGTGTACGTCCCCACGTGCAGCTCGTACAGGACCGCGCCCGGCAGCGGGCGCCCGGGCCACTCGGCAAGCCAGTCGTACCGTCCCTGGTCGACCACCGCGCTCAGCCCGTCGGGGCCGTCCGGCTGACGGCGCGAGCGGGGATCGGGCAGCACTGGCCCGTCGTCCACCGCGAACCCGTACCGCGTGCCGTCCCGCGCGTCGGCCTCGCCCGTCCACCACCCGGCGCGCTCCGGATCGCGCTCCAGTGCCCGCGCGCCGCCCTCGCAGTGGAGCGTCATCCGGTCGGCCTGCGGTGCCCACACATCGAACCGCACAGACGGTTCCCCCTTGTCAGCTCACCTGTTCGCTTGTCCGCTGTTGCCCACTCGTCGCTCCATGCCGCTCACTGTGGCGCAGCCCGTCCATGGTGCGTCAAACGAGATCAATTCGCTTTCGGATCCACCCTTTTGCCGCCCTTCTGCCGCCCTTCTGCCGCACGGAACGACCCTGTCGGCCGCAGTGGTCGTTTCCCCGTTTTCTGGACACCCCGCTTTCGCTGACCGACAATCACGACCGTGACGTCGTCCTTCGAGTTCCACACGTACCCCGCGCGGCTGTCCGACGCGGAGCGCGACCGGGCGCTGAAGGTGCTCCGTGACGGCGTCGCCCTCGGCCGCCTCTCGCACGACACGTTCGTCCGCCGTATGGAGCTGGCCCTCACCGCCCGCAGGTCCGACGAACTCGCCGCGCTCACCGCCGACCTGCCCACCGAGAAACGGTGGTCGAAGCTGGTGTTCGGCACCGTCGAGGCGGTCTCCGGCTTCACCGTGCGGCTGCGCAGGGCCTGGCAGGCCGAGCGGCTGCCCAAGCTGCTGCTGCCCAACCCGGGCAGTCCCTACCCGCTGCGCATCGGCCGCGATCCCGCGAACGGGCTGCGGCTCAGCCACGAGACGGTGTCCCGGGTGCACGCCGAACTGAGCCGCTACGGCGGTCTGTGGGTGCTGCGCGACCTCGGCTCGACCAACGGCACGACCGTCAACGGGCGGCGCGTGATCGGCGCGGCCGTCGTCCGCGACGGTGACATGGTCGGCTTCGGGCGGATGTCGTTCCGGCTGGCTGCCGGCTGAGCGTTCGACGCCCGGTGCCCCAGGGCCCCCGCGTCCCGCAGAGCTCTGGCCTGGGATTCACTCTGGGCTCACCCTCAACTTCCGTTGCCTTCCGCAGTGTTGACGTACCCCTTGAGCCGTGACTGACTGTGCCTACACCATGCACACCAGGTGAACCGACGGCATCGCACAGTGGAGGTGTCCCCTGCCGCCACTTCCGCGCTATCCGACCGTGGACGAGCTGGGCGCCCGTGCGGCAGCGCTCGTCGCCCGCCACCCGCGGAACGCCCGACTGCGCCGCGTGGGCACCTCCCGGGCAGGCAATCCGCTCTGGCTCCTGTCCGTCGGGCACGGCAGCCGCCAGGCCCTCGTCGTCGCCGGGCCGCACGCCAACGAACCCGTGGGCGGCGCCACCGTGCTGAGGCTGGCCGAGCGGGCGCTGGCCGACCCCCGGCTCCGCGAGGGCTCGGACGCCACCTGGAACCTGCTGCTCTGCCTCGACCCCGACGGCTCCCGCCGCAACGAGGCATGGCTGCCCGGCCCGTACACGCTCGGCCACTACTTCAGGCACTTCTTCCGGCCGGGCTTCCTGGAACAGCCCGAGTGGCTGCCCGAGGGCGCGGACGGCGCCGTCCTGCCCGAGACCCGCGCCCTCCTCGACCTCCAGGACGAGCTGCGGCCCTTCTTCCAGTGCTCCCTGCACGGTGTCGACGTCGGCGGCGCCTTCGTCGAACTCACCCGCGACCTGCCCGGACTCCCGCACCGGGTCGCGCAGATCGCGGCGCGCCACGGCATCCCGCGCGAACTCGGTCCCTACGACACGCTGTACTGGCCGGCGCTCGGCCCCGCCGTCTACCGCATTCCCCCGCCGCACCGCGGCGACCTGGCCGCCGCGATCACGGAGGCCGCGGTCGAGTCCACCTGGTTCCATCCGCACCGGCACGGCACGGTGACCGCGATCGTCGAGGCCCCCATGTGGGGCGTGACGGCCGTCGAGGACGCCACGCCGCCCGCCGACGCCGACGCGGTCCTGCGCGCTGTCAGCGGCACGTTGCGCCGCGACACACGCCTCCTTGAGGACATCCTCGCCCGGCTGCGCCCCCAGCTGGCCGCCTCCCCGGACACGGACTGCCTCCTCGCGCCGGTCGACGACTATTTACTGGTCGGCCCCGGTCTCGCCGATTCCTGGGACCCCGACACCTGCGCCGTCGGCTCGCGCCCTTTGCCACGCCTCGACACCGCCCGCCTGACCTCCCTGAGCCTCGCGGGGCGTCGGGTGGCCCTGCGCACCGCCGGGCTGCTGCGTCAGCTGGTGACCGGCTCCGGGCGCGACCCGGGCGGCGTGCTGCCCGAGCTGGACCGGCTCATCGACGGGTGGTGCGCTGACTACCGCGACGGCCACGGGGCGCGCTGGATCCCGGTCGTCCGCCAGGTCGAATACCAGGCGCGCGTGGTGCTCGCCGCGTTCGAACTCGCCGCCTCGCAGGTGCCCGTGCGCTCCCGTTCGAGTGAGAACGGGTGGGGCTCGGAGCCCGCCGTGCCGATGCACCAGGAATGACAAGAACCACTCAAGCGGTACGCGGCGGTCTCCTCGCGTCGGCGGTCCTGCTGACGGCATGCGCGCTCCCGGCGCAGGCCGCTCCCCACGAGGCCGCTTCCGGGAACTGGCTCTACCTCACGGTCGCCCGAGGCGACGCCCGATCCGCCGACACGGGCGGCGGCACGCTGCTCCTCTGTGACCCGCCCCAGGGGCACGCGCGCGCGGCCGAGGCCTGCGAGGAACTCGACGCGGCGGACGGCCGCATCGACCGGATCCCGCCCCGGGCCGACGTCCTCTGCCCGATGATCTACGCGCCGGTCACCGCCTCCGCGCACGGCGAGTGGAACGGCCGCCCGACCGAGTACCGGCACACCTTCGCCAACTCCTGCGTGTTGGGTGCCGAAACGGGAGCGGTGTTCGCGCCGGCGGACTGATCTAGGCCGCGTCCGCGCGTGCGTGGCGGGCCGCCGCGAGCACCGTACGGGACTGGTGCTCGACCTGGTGCTCCAGCGGGACCCAGCGGGCGCGGAAGCGCTCGGCGAAGGCGTCGCACCAGATGGCGACGAGTGCCTCCAGACGCGGCGCCGCCCGGTCGTCGGCCTCCTGCAGGACCCGCAGCAGCATCGAGGCGGCCCGCAGCGGGAGCCGGCGGCCGAACGCGTCCACGCTGCCGACGTACGCCATCGTGGTGTCTGCGGGAGGCGTCCGGATCCAGTCGGCGGCCAGGCCCGGCACCAGCTCCAGCGCCCACTTGGCGGCCCGCAGCAGCGGACCGTCCGGACCGCTCAGCCGGGGCATCGCCTCCGTGAGGACGGCCTCCACCTGGAGCGCGTCCCGCAGCAGTCGGCGCGCCAGCCGCCGCAACGCGTCCGCCGGGTCCGGGTGCGGCGTCGGATCGTCCACCAGGTCGCTGGCCCACATGGGCACTTCGACGACCGCGGTCAGGCCGCCGTACCGGTGCGCGTGGTACCACGTGCTGTGCCGTGCGTCGTCGGGCATGCTCGGGTACGCCGTGCCCGAGCCCGGCGCCGGCATCACATGCACCCCGGGTCCGGACGCGGGCCAGCCCGCGGCGTCGGAGGCGCCGGTCTCCACCGGGATGTGCAACTCCGCCGCCGACTTGGCGAACGGCTCGGCGAGCCCCGGGATGTCCTTGGTCAACTGCACCCAGCTGCCGCCCAGATCGGTGCCGTGCAGGGTCACCTGGAGATACGGCCTGACCTCGTCGATCACCCGGGTGAGGGCGCGGGTCTCCGGCGGCAGCCGGTCGGGCGGCAGGACGGAGGGGGACCACTCCGGCTGCTCGGGACCGGCGGGGCGGAAGAAACCGAGGTGGTAGTCGAGCAGGGTGCGCGGCGCGGGTGTCACATGCAGACTCGCCCCGTCCGGGTCCGCGCAGAGCAGGAAGTGCCATGATGTGCCGGCCCTCAACTCCCGCTCGTGCAGCACGCGTTCGGCCAGGGACAGCAGGGTCGAACCCCCGGTCGGTTCGTTCGCGTGCGCACCCGCCACGACGAGCACCGCGCGCCGTGCGTGACCGACGGACAGCAGGTGAAGGGGTCTGCCGCCCCGGGAGACGCCGACTTCCCTGAGGCTGCACAGCGCGGGGCGATGGGCCGCCAACGCCCGGGCGGACGAGACGATTTCGGTCACACTGGGGTAGCGCAACTCCAGCAGGAGACTCACCCCCGACTTGTCCGCTTTGGGTCGCCTTCGCAGTACTCCATGAAGAGGGTTGAACTGTCAAGCAGCCGGTGGGGAGGCTCCAGGGGGCGCCAAGTGGCGTTTACCGTCAGCGGGTGAACATATCGGCAGGAAAGGGGTGTTGGCGGGCGGGTGAGGCCGGGTGCGCGACGGCGGCGTGGGACTCGCCGCCGGTGCGGATGCCGGTCCCGTGGCCGCCGGAAACACCTTCCGGCCGTGCGGACGCCGGGTGCCGCCGTCTTCGGTCGGCGCGCCGGTCCCACCGGGTCGGCGTGCCCGTCCCACCGGGCGGCATGCAGGCCGACGTACGCCAGGCACCGGCGCTCGCCCGCTGTCCCCCCTGCCAGGACGGCGTCGCTCGTCACCGCACGCCGTCTGTCTGTCGCGAGCCCTGGGCGTGTGCGCGGGCGTGTGCCGGGCGCTGGGGTGATCACGCGGCGTGCGACGCAACGCCGGGCGCCGACGTGCCGGGCGCCGGGACGATCGCGCGGCGCGCGATGCCCCGCGGGACGCCGGCGTCACCCGTACGGGCTCATGCGGGCTGCGATCAGCGGCCCGGGGTGGTCACCTGGGAGCAACCGCGCGCATCGCCCCTGCGCGCCGACGCACAGGCGGGAGCCGCTGGTGCTGTGTCTTCCCGGGTTCGCCGGCCCTTCGGGCGGACTGACTGCCGTGGCCACCGTTTCCCCCGGGATGCGGCCGCCAGGCCCCTGCGGACCCCCGCCGAGCCTCCGCGACCCCGCGGTCGAGCGCGACCCGCACCCGCTCTACCGCACCCTCCGCGAGCACTTCCCCCTCGTCCACGACGCCCCCTTCGGCGCCTGGCTGGTCAGCCGGTACGCCGACGTACGCGCCGCGCTGGAGGACCCGCGGCTCGTCGCGCCGCCGCCCGGACACACTCCCGCCCACCAGGCGGACGGTATGCACCGCTCGCTCGTCGCGGCCGCGTTCCGCGGTCCGGCGTCGGCCGCCCTGAGCGCGGGAGTCGAGCGCACGGCGTACGTCCTGGCCCGCCGCCTCGCCGATCGCAGGGAGGCCGACCTCGTCGCCGAGTTCTGCCACTGGCTGCCGGCCGCCGCGGCCGTCGCCGCGCTGGGGCTGCCGTACGAGGACACCGCGCGCGTGCACACCTGGTGCCGCACGGGTCTCGATCACCTCGGCGGCCACCACCCCGAACTCGACGCCTTCCTGCGCCCGTACATCGCCCGCCGCCGGGCCCACCCGGGCACCGACCTGCTGTCCGTGCTGTGCGCGGCCCGCGTCGGCGGACGCCCCCTGCCCGAGGAAGCCGTGGCGGGGCTGGCCGGAACCCTGCTCGGAGCGGGCGGTGACACGACAGCCAGGGCGCTCGCGTCGTTCCTCGCCAACCTCCTCGACCACCCGGGCCAACTGGCGGCCGTCCGCGCCCGCCCCGAGCTCACCGCCGGTGCCTGGGCGGAGTCGCTGCGCCGCGATCCGCCGCTGCACGTGGTGCTGCGGCGCGCCACCGAACCGGTCGGCGTCGTGCCGGCCGGTGCCACGGTGGCCTGTCTGCTCGGCTCGGCGGGCCGCGACCCGGCACGCTTCGCCGACCCGGACCGCTACGACGCCTTCCGCACCGATCCCGGTCCGCTCGCGTACGGCTCCGGACCGCACTCCTGCCCGGGCACTCTCCTCGCCCGTCTCACGGCGGAACACGGCCTGAAGGCCCTGCTGGCCGCCGTGCCGGACCTGCGGTGGGCTCCGGGGGCGCGGCCCGCCGCGGAGGGCCTGATCAGCCGCTCGCCCCGGACCCTCCCGGTCCGCTGTCGCTGACCCGTTCCAGCAGCGCCACCGGCAAGGTCTCGAAAAGCTGCTCCACGCGCGCGTGCCCCGTGAACTCCCGCCCCGGAGCCAGTACATCGGCCCACCGTCCCGCGGGGAGCGGAAGCAGGGTGTCACGCCAGCCGCCCGCCTCGGCCAGGCGCAGGGACAGGCGGGTGACGGCCGTGAGGACCTCTCCGGAGCGCACGAACGCCGCGCAGTGCGGGGCGGCCGGGCCCTCGGCCGGCAGGGGGGTGTACGTCGCCTCGTCGCCGAAGGCGGTGGGGCGGCGCGCGCGCAGGCGCAGGGCTGCCGTGGTGAGGTCCGTCTTCTCGGAGGGCTGGTCCGCAGGGGCGAAGGGACGCCGGTTGTCCGGGTCGACCAGCGCCAGGTACTCGGCCTCCGTGCCCTGGTAGACGTCCGGAACGCCGGGCATCGTCAGATGGACCAGGGCGGCGCCCAGGACGTTCGCCCGTACATGCGGCGCGAGGGCGGCCCGCAGGCCCGTCACGAGCCTCCCGGGGGAGCCGCACGGACCCTCCGCGACGAACGCCGCCTGGGCCTCCTCGTAGGCCGGGTCCTGCTCGGTCCACGCGGTGTGCAGCCCGGCCTCCCTGACGTGCTTCAGCAGGGCTCCCTGGACGCGTTCCGCGGCGGCCGGGCCGAGGCCGAAGACCGTCTGCCACGCGGCCCACGCGAGCTGCGGGTCGGGCACGCCCGTGCCGGCCCGGGTCACCTCGGCCAGGACGTCGGCCCACCGCCCGGGGCACTGGGTGAGCACCGACAGAGCCGCGCGGACGTCACCGCTCCGCTTCGTGTCGTGCGTCGACAGCACCGTCCCCGTACCGGGCCAGTCGCGCTGCACACGCGCGCAGTACGCGTGGAAGTCGTCCGGGGACACGGCGGGGCTCCCCGGGTTCCCGCCCACCTCGTTGGCCGACAGCAGCGGCACATAGCGGTAGAACGCCGTGTCCTCCACGGACTTGGCCCGCAGCGCCGACGACGTCTGCGCGAACCGCGCCCGGAACTCCGCCGCCTCCGGCCCCTCCCCGGCCCGCCCGAGCACCAGATCCCGTACGACGTCCACGGCCTCGGCCTCCTCCGGCACCGTGAAGGCCTTCCGGGCCTCGGCGGCGGCCTCCCCGGTGACGACCGAGGCGGCGTCCGTGGAGGGGTAGGGGCGGTAGACCTCCAGGCGGACGAGGAGTTCGCGCAGGGCGGTGCCCAGGGCCCAGGGGGCGCGGTCGCGCAGCGCCGGATCCTCGGCGGTGGCGCTCAGCCGGCTCGCCACGCGCGTGAGACGGTCCGTCTCCGTGGCCAGCTCGTGCGTGACCACCTTGTACGCCGCCCGGCGCACGGTCGACTCCCAGTGCGCTCCCCGGTCGCCCTGCACCGCCGCGAATCGCCGGTACTGGCCGAGGAGTTCGCCCGCGCCCGCGGGGTCCGTGAAGAGCCCGTCGACCTGCCGCAGCGCGTCGTAGCCGGTGGTGCCCGCGACGGGCCACGCGGCCGGCAGGTGCTCCCCGTCCGCGAGGATCTTCTCCACCACCGTCCAGCGGCCCCCGGTCGCCTCGTGCAGCCGGCGAAGGTAGGTGTCCGGGTCGGCGAGTCCGTCGGGATGGTCGATCCGCAGCCCCTCGACCACGCCGTCGCGGAGCAGCTCCAGGATCTTCGCGTGGGTCGCCGCGAACACCTCCGGGTCCTCGACACGCACCCCGATGAGCTCCGAAATGCTGAAGAAGCGCCGGTAGTTGAGTTCCGTACGGGCCAGCCGCCACCAGGCCGGGCGGTACCACTGCGCGTCGAGAAGCCCGGGCATCGGCAGCTTCTCGGTGCCTTCGCGCAGCGGGAACACGTGGTCGTAGTAGCGCAGGACGTCGCCGTCGACCTTCAGACGGCCGATCTCCGCGCCCAGCGGGCCGCCCAGCACCGGCAGCAGCAGTCGTCCGTCCTGGGCCTCCCAGTCGATGTCGAACCAGCGCGCGTACGGGGACTCGGGCCCCTCGCGCAGCACCTCCCAGAGGGCGTGGTTGTGCCGCGGAGCCATCGCCATGTGGTTCGGCACGATGTCCACCACCAGGCCGAGGCCGTGCTCGCGCGCGGTGCGCGCCAGCGAGCGCAGCCCCTCCTCTCCGCCCAGCTCGGCCCGCACGCGCGCGTGGTCCACCACGTCGTAGCCGTGCGTCGATCCCGGGACGGCCTCCAGGACGGGCGACAGGTGGAGATGCGAGACGCCGAGCGACGCCAGGTACGGCACGGCCGCCTCGGCGGCCGTGAAGGGGAAGTCCGGCTGCAGCTGCAGCCGGTACGTGGCGGTCGGTGCGGCGGGGACCGGGGGCCCGGGCACCGGGTCGGGACGCTCAGGTGTCATGCAGACCTACGTACCCGCCCGGCCGCCTTTCGTGTCACCGACGCACGCAAACGAGCCCCGCTTGCCGACCGACTGAGCCCGCGCGCGCACCCGGTCATCGGAAATCGACCTCCACACGCGCGTGCCTCCCACGGCCGGCCCGGTCCCTACGCCGGCCGCTGCAACACCGTGAGACTCCGGTCCACCAGCGTCAGCCGGTCCCCGGCCTTGACCTTCGCGCCCGTGCCAGGTGCCACCCCCTCGGGACATGCCGTGTCGATCACCACCTGCCACTGGCGCCCGTGATTCACCGGCACCACGAACTCCAACGGCTTCGGCGAGGCGTTGAACATCAGCAGGAACGAGTCGTCGCTGATGCGCTCCCCGCGCTGTCCCGGCTCGGAGATCGCGTTGCCGTTGAGGAACACGCTGAGCGCCCGCGCCTGCGCGGAGTCCCAGTCCCGCTGGGTCATCTCCTTGCCCTCCGGGGTGAACCACGCGATGTCGGACAGCTCGTCGTGCGTGCCCTCCACGGGGCGCCCGTGGAAGAACCGGCGCCGCCGGAAGACCGGGTGGTCGCGGCGCAGCCACACCATCGCGCGGGTGAACGCCAGCAGCTCGTCGCCGTCCTCGGGCCACGGCACCCAGGCCAGCTCGCTGTCCTGGCAGTACGCGTTGTTGTTGCCGCCCTGGCTGCGGGCGAACTCGTCGCCGTGGCTGAGCATCGGCACGCCCTGCGAGAGCATCAGCGTCGCGATGAAGTTGCGCATCTGGCGGGCCCGCAGCGCACGGACGTCCGCGTCGTCCGTCTCGCCCTCGGCGCCGCAGTTCCAGGACCGGTTGTGGCTCTCGCCGTCACGGTTGTCCTCGCCGTTGGCGTCGTTGCGCTTGTCGTTGTACGACACCAGGTCGTGCAGCGTGAAACCGTCGTGACAGGTGACGAAGTTGATCGAGGCCAGCGGGCGCCGCCCATCGTCCTGGTAGAGGTCGGAGGAGCCCGTCAGCCGGGACGCGAACTCCGCCAGCGTGCGCGGTTCACCGCGCCACATGTCCCGTACGGTGTCGCGGTACTTGCCGTTCCACTCCGTCCACAGCGGCGGGAAGTTGCCCACCTGGTAGCCGCCCTCGCCCACGTCCCACGGCTCGGCGATCAGCTTCACCTGGGAGACCACCGGGTCCTGCTGCACCAGGTCGAAGAACGAGGACAGCCGGTCCACCTCGTGGAACTGCCGGGCCAGCGTCGCCGCGAGATCGAAACGGAACCCGTCGACGTGCATCTCGGTGACCCAGTAGCGCAGCGAGTCCATGATCAGCTGGAGCACGTGCGGTGAGCGCATGAGCAGGGAGTTGCCGGTGCCCGTGGTGTCCGTGTAGTAGCGGGGATCGTCCGCGAGGCGGTAGTACGAGGCGTTGTCGAGGCCCCTGAAGGAGAGCGTCGGGCCCAGGTGGTTGCCCTCGGCGGTGTGGTTGTAGACCACGTCGAGGATGACCTCGATGCCGGCCTCGTGCAGTGCCCGGACCGCCGACTTGAACTCCAGGACCTGCTGTCCGCGGTCGCCCCAGGAGGCGTACGCGTTGTGCGGGGCGAAGAAGCCGATCGTGTTGTAGCCCCAGTAGTTGTTCAGGCCCATGTCGACCAGACGGTGGTCGTTCACGAACTGGTGCACCGGCATCAGCTCCAGCGCGGTGACGCCCAGTTCCGTCAGGTGTCCGATGACCGCCGGGTGTGCGAGCGCCGCGTAGGTGCCGCGCAGTTCGTCCGGAAGGCCCGGATGCAGCATCGTGAGGCCCTTCACGTGGGCCTCGTAGAGCACCGTGTGGTGGTACTCGGTGCGCGGGCGCCGGTCGTCGCCCCAGTCGAAGTACGGGTTGACCACGACCGACGTCATCGTGTGGGGCGCCGAGTCCAGGTCGTTGCGCTTGTCGGGCGACCCGAACGGATAGCCGTACACCTCCTCGCCCCACTTGATCGAACCGCTGATCGCACGCGCGTACGGATCGAGCAGCAGCTTCGCGGAATTGGCGCGCTGCCCGCGCTCCGGCGCGTACGGCCCGTGGACACGGAAGCCGTAGCGCTGTCCGGGCATGATCCCGGGCAGATACGCGTGCCGTACGAACGCGTCGGTCTCGCGCAGCTCCACCGCCGTCTCGGAGCCGTCGTCGTGCAGCAGACACAGCTCCATCCGGTCGGCGGCCTCCGAGAAGACCGCGAAGTTGGTGCCGGCGCCGTCGTACGTGGCACCGAGTGGGTACGCCTCTCCAGGCCAGACCTGCATGGACACGACTCTTCCAGTAGTGCTGCGCTTCCGTGGGCGACTCCGTGCCGAGTCTCCCCGAAAGTGATGGAACCACCTATGACTTACGTCCCTCTTACCGATCGACCTGGCATACCGCGTATGCCGAACCAGTGGGGCTCGAAGAACTCCTAGAGACAACAGGGGGAGTGGGGGAAGATGTGCGCAAGATAGTGCACCGCCATCTGGGCAAGGTGGTGGCGGGTGCGGCCATTGCGGTGGCCGGGACCGCCGTGATGGTCGGCATCACTCTGCCGGGTTCCGCGGGGGCGGACGACTCGGGCGGCGCCGGTCGCGCCGGGTCCGCCCAGCAGGCCGGACAGGGGCAAGGGCAGGGACAGGACCAGTCGGCCGTGCAGCCGGGTGTCGTCGAGGCGGCGCCCGCCGAGGGCGCGAAGGGCAAGGGCCGCGACCCGCTCACCGACGACGAACTGAAGCGGGTCGAACAGATCGCGCTGAACCGTTCGTCGTTCGGCGCCAGCAAGAACGTCGAGGGTGACCGCGGGCCGCAGCGCCTCGGCATCGACCTCGCCGAACCCGACGAGAACGAGATCGACGACCCGAACGCGCCCCGTCGCGCGGACGTGACGTACTACGACTACAAGGACGACTCGCTCGTCACCAGGACCGTCAACCTCGACACGGGCAAGGTCGAGGGGACGGACACGCAGCACGGTGTCCAGCCGCCCATCACCCGCGACGAGTCGATCGAGGCGGCCAAGCTGCTGATCGCCGACCCGCTCGGCGCCGGTCTGAAGGCCGACTACAAGGACGCCACCGGCAAGAAGCTCACCTCGCCCGAGCAGCAGCTCATGCTCACCAGCATGGTCTACCGGGCGAATTCCGGAGCTCCCGCCGGCGTCGCGGACTGCGGCAAGCACCGCTGCGTAAGGCTGTTCCCGAAGATCAAGAACGGTGCCTGGATCGACACCCGAGACTTCGTGATCGACCTGAGCGCTCGCAAGGTCGGCAAGCTCGGCTGAGCCGCCCTCCGTCCACTTTCCAAACCCTCCTGATTTCCGCAAGGAGTCCCTTCTTCATGCGCGTCAACAGAATCAGCCGTGCCCGCAGCCGGGCGGCGGTGGGCCTCTCGGTGGCCGCACTCGCCGTCGGCGTGACCTCGGCCGCGGGCCCGGCCTCCGCCCAGCCGAAGACCACCGCCAAGACCGCCGCGAAGGCCGCCTCCGCGGCGGCCGCCAACTGCAGCGCGGACTACAAGATCGAGCAGAAGCTCTCCACCGGCACCACCTGGCGGATGTGCTGGCACTACGAGAGCAACGCCGGGCTCGTCCTGGAGAACATCTCCTACCAGCCCAAGGGCGAGGCCCAGCCGATCAAGGTCCTCACCAGCGCCAAGCTCGCCCAGATCGACGTCCCCTACGACGACGGATCGGTCGAGTACGACGACCTGACGGGCTTCGGCTTCGGCCAGGGACTGATGAACCTGGCGGCGGGTGAGTGTCCCGGCGGCACCATCAAGAACGTGAAGATCCCCGACGCCTGGGACCCGTCGCAGGCCAACGTCAAGGGCCTGTGCACCACGACCCGTTCGCGCGGTCACGCCTACCGGATGCAGTCCGACACGGGCAACAAGGTCTTCCAGGCCCAGGGCAAGGACCTGCTCGTCTACACGGTCAACAAGGTCGGCTGGTACGAGTACATGACCGAGTGGCGCTTCCAGGACGACGGCACGATCAACATGAACGCGGGTGCCACCGGAAGCCTCGCGCCCGAGGACTACGACGCGGGCGACGGCCGCGGCTGGCCGATCGGCAAGGGCGCCAAGGACTACGCCACGAGCCACCGGCACAACATCTTCTGGCGGCTCAACTTCGGCCTGGACGGCTCGACCACGAACCGGGTCGAGCAGTACGACTCCGCGGTCAGCGCGCCCGCGGCGGGCGCTCAGGCCCCGTCCACCAAGACCACCCTCACCAAGGTCACCAAGGAACTCGCGGGCGACGCCAAAAACGGGCGCTGGTGGCGGGTCGTCAGCGACGCCGGCAAGAACAAGGACAACCACGCCCGCTCGTACGAGTTCGTGCCCGGGGCGACCAGCAAGTTCCTCGGCCGCAACTTCACCAAGCGCGACATCTACTTCACCGAGTACAAGAAGTGCGAGCAGTACGCCAGCAACAACCTGCACAACTGCGGTACCGGGGCGGGCAAGTCCGTCGACAAGTGGGTCAACGGTCAGGCTCTCAAGCACCCCATCATGTGGGTCAACGTGGGCTTCCACCACATAGCCCGCGACGAGGACCAGCAGCCCATGCCGGTCCACTGGCAGGGCTTCTCGATCGTCCCGCGTGACGTCACGGCTATGAATCCGCTCACTCCGGCCGAGCTCGCCGACCAGAACGGGCATGTCCGAGACGGTAGTTGAGAAACTACCCTGTCCATCCGGCTGCACCGCCGACCGCTCCCGGAGTACCCTTCCTTGATCGTTGAGTGGGGGCCAGGCCCCCCGGAGGCTCGGGGGAGCGGAAGGCGGTGCGCGGGTGGGCTCGGGAGGGCTGGAGTTGCCTCCTGGTGACGAGGGTCACGAGGGGAACTCCACAGATGTCCCACCCGGCGCGGTGTCCCTGGCGCGGCCGATGGAGATGGGTTCCATTGGACCGGAACTGGACTGGGGAGCCGACGCCTGGCGCGAGGTACGTACGCGCGCCCAGCGAGCCGGGCGCGCCTACATCTGGCTGAACCTGGTAGAACAGCGGCTGCGCGCGGTCGTGGCCGCTGTTCTCCGGCCCATCTACGACCCCGTCCACGGCGACGACTGGGTGGTCGCCGCCGCCGGACCGGCAGGTCAGGAGTGGGTGCAACGGGCCGTCGCGGTCCGCGAAGTGAGCCGCCGCAAGGGCTACTTGCTCGACCCGGCCGACGACAACGTGCTGAGTTTCCTCACCTTGCCGCAGCTGCGCGAGCTGATGGTGCAGCACTGGCCCTGCTTCGAGCCGTACTTCGACGAGCGCCGCGACGTCGAACTCGCCCTGGACGAGCTGGAAGTCACCCGTAACGTCGTCTCCCGCAACCGCGCCCTGTCCGAGGCGGTCCTCGCCCAGGCCGAGCGCGCCTCGGCCAAGCTGCTGGAGATCCTCGGCTCCGGCAGCGACGTGCCCTCCGCCCGCCGGCTGCCCGTCGACGCCGTCGAGAACCTGGTCGGCGACCGGTACGCGGACGTCGTCGGCGTACACCCGGACCGGGTGCGCCTGCTGCGCCAGTTCCCCGCGGAGGACCTCTTCGGCGGCGCCCGCCGCCTCGACGCCATCGGCATCGGCCTGAACCTGCTCGTGCAGAACTTCTCCGGACGGCGTCTGGTGCGGCTGGCCGAGTCGGGCTGCCGGGCACGGCTGCTCTTCCTCAACCCCGCGTCCAGCGCCGTGAAGCGGCGCGAGCGGGAACTCGGCATCAAACGGGGCGAGCTGAGCCGCGCCGTCGAGATGAACATCCTGCACATGCGCCGGGTCCGGGCCCGGCTGCGCGACCCGGGCGCCTTCGAGATCCAGGTCTTCGACGAGACCCCCCGCTTCACCGCCTACCTGGTCGACGGCGACGGCTCGGACGGTGTCGCCGTCGTGCAGTCCTATCTGCGCCGCACCCGTGGCCTGGAGGCCCCGGTGCTCGTCCTGCGCGGCGGTAGCCGGGTGCTCAAGTCGGACGAGAACGGCGAAGAAGGTCTTTTCCCGACATACCGCGAGGAGTTCGAGCTGGCCTGGGCGGACTCGCGTCCCGTCTCCTGACCTCAAGTCACGGGTCGCCCTGCCGCGTGGGCCCGGGAAGCGGAATGCGCCCGTCGGATTGTCAGTGGCGCATGGGATCGTGGAGACCACTGGGGGAAAGCACCACGAAGAAGGGGGGCCACCCATGGGCTGGCACCGGGAGCTGCTGATCGGCTTCGACCTGGAGACGACCGGGACGGATCCGCGGGAGGCGCGCATCGTCACGGGGGCCGTGATCGAGCTCAAGGACGGGGAGCCGGCCGGGCATCGCGAGTGGCTGGCCGATCCGGGCGTGGAGATCCCCGCGGACGCGGTGGCGGTGCACGGAATCTCGAACGAGCGGGCGGCCGCCGAGGGCCGGCCCGCCGACCAGGTGGCCGACGCGATCGCCGGCGTCCTCGTGGAGTACTGGAAGACGGGCGTCCCGGTCGTCGCGTACAACGCGGCCTTCGACCTGACCCTGCTCTCCGCCGAACTGCGGCGCCACGGGCTGCCGTCCCTGCGCGAGCGCCTCGGCGGCGTCGATCCGGCCCCGGTCATCGACCCGTACACGATCGACCGCTCCGTGGACCGCTACCGCCGGGGCAAGCGCAACCTCGAAGCGGTCTGCACGGAGTACGGGGTGGCGCTGGACGCCGCCCACGACGCCTCGGCCGACGCGCTCGCCGCGGCCCGGCTCGCCCGCGCGATAGCCGTCCGCCACCCGAAGGTCGCGGCCCTCGGCCCGGCGGAGCTGCACCGCCGCCAGATCGAGTGGTACGCGCAGTGGGCGGCGGACTTCCAGAGCTTCCTGCGCCGCAAGGGCGACGCGGCGGCCGTGGTGGACGGGACCTGGCCCTTGCGGGAGTTGGCGGACGAGACGGTCTGACGGCGGCCGGGGTGCGGCAGACGGGTCGCTCAGGCGCCGGGCAGGGCTGCTGACCGGCGTACGGCGTCCTTGTTCAGGTCCGGTGCGGTGAGGTCCTCCTCGGCCGGTCCGGCGCTCGCCCCGGCGGTGCTGGCCGCCTCGGCGATCGCGTGGCTGCCCTCGGTGCGGTGGGCGCGTTCGACGGCCTGGCCCCAGTACGTACCGGCGACGAGCAGCGTCGCGCCGAGACCGGTGAGCAGGGTGAACCGGTCGCCGGCCAGGGCGATGCCGACCGTGGCCGCCCAGACCGGCTCGGTGCCCAGCAGCAGACTGGCCCGGCTGGCGGAGGTGCGCTGCACGGCCCAGGTCTGCGCCAGGAAGGCGAACACACTGCAGAAGAGGGCGAGATAGCCCAGCTGGGCCCAGGTCGCGGTATCGGCGTGCGCCAGGACCGGGAGGTCACCGGCGGCAGGCACCAGGAACAGGGCGGTGCCGACCAGGGTCTGGAGGGTCGTCAGTTGGAGCGGGCGTATCGACCTGCGCACCGTGAACCGGCCGACCAGCGCGACATGCCCCGCCCGGACCACGGCGGCGCCGAGCATCAGCAGGTCGCCGCTGCGCGGAGCGTGGAACCCGTTGCCGGACATCAGGAGGCCGACGGCCAGGACACAGAGACCGGCGGCGGCGAAGAACGCCGGGGGCAGCCCGCCGCGACGGCCCGCGCGGTCGAGGAGCGGGGTGAGCACAATGGTCAGGCTGATGATCAGGCCCGCGTTGGCGGCACTCGTGTGCGCGACGCCGTACGTCTCCACGATCAGCACGGCGGCCTGCGTGACCCCCAGCGGCAGCCCGGCCCGGATCTCGTCACGGGTCCACCACCGAGGCGCCCCACGGCCTGGCCGCCCGGCGACGAGACCCAGACAGGCGAGCGCGGAGAGCGCGTAGCGCGCGAAGAGGACGACCAGGACAGGGAGGGCGGCGGTGGCAGTCTGGGCAGCCAGATAGCTGGAACCCCAGACGATCGCGACCAGCAGAAGTACCGCATCGGTACGGCGGGCATCAGGCACCCGCCCACGGTGCACCGCAGAGATACCTGAAGCCCAGAGCCACCTTCTAAAAGGATCTTTTAGTACGCCTACATCGGCGGCCTACACTGTCGCCGTGGACGAACGACAACTGCGGATCCTGCGGGAGCTCGGCGAGCTGGGAAGCGTCACCGCGGTCGCCGAGGCGCTGCTGGTGACCCCCTCGGCGATCTCGCAGCAACTGCGCCTGCTGCAGCGCTCGATGCCCGTCCCGCTCACCGAGCGGCACGGCCGGAGGCTGGTGCTCACCGACGCCGGGCAGGCCCTCGCGGGCGCCGCGATCGAGGTGGAGACGGCGCTCGCTCGGGCACGCCACACGGTCGAGGAGTTCGTCGACCGGCCGGACGGGGACGTCTCGGTCGCCGCCTTCCACAGCGCGGCCTCGACGTTCTTCCCCCTCCTGCTGCGCGGCCTCGCGGCGCCCGGCGGGCCGCGCCTGGCGTTCGGCGACGAGGACGTCCCGCAGGACGACTTCCCGCGGCTGACCCGCGACTACGACCTCGTCCTCGCCCACCGTCTCGACCACACACCGCCGTGGCCGCGCACCGTCACCGCCGGCACCCTCCTGCGCGAGCCCCTCGACGTGGCCATGCCCGCCGACCACCCGCTCGCCGCCCGGCCGTGGGTCGGCGCCGCCGACGTCGCCGACCAGCCCTGGATCACCGTGCACGACGGGTTCCCGGTGATGGCCACCATCGAGGCGATCGGCGCCGCCGCGGGCCGGCGGCTCCATCTCGCCCACCGCGTCAACGAGTTCGCCGTGGTCGCCGAGATCGTCGCCGCCGGCGGCGGTCTCGCCCTGATGCCCCGCTGGACCACGCGCCCGCACCCGGCCCTCGTCCTCAAACCGCTCGACGGCGTACGGGCCCTGCGCCATATCGACGTGCTGCACCGCCCCGAACGCACCGCCCGCAGAGCTGTCCGCGCGGTCCTCGCGGAACTTCACCGCGCCGCCGGCACGGTCACCGGCGGCGACTGATCCCACCGGCCGAGGTGATCAGAAGGGATACCACCGCACGGTCTCGTCCCCGTCCCGCAGCGACGCCACCCGGCGCTCGAACTCGGCCAGGGCCTTGGGACTGCCGGGCGCGTGCTGGGCGACCCACGCACAGCTGGCCGTCTCCCGCGCGCCGCGCAGCACGGAACAGCCCGCCCACTCGCGCACGTCCCAGCCGTACGCCGTGGTGAAGGCGTCGTAGGCCTCGGCAGGCAGCCCGTAGCGGTCGCGGGACAGCGCCATGACCACCAGGTCGTGCTCGCGCAGGTCGGCGGAGAAGGTCTCCAGGTCGACCAGGACCGGACCGTCGGGTCCGACATGGACGTTGCGGGGCAGCGCGTCGCCGTGGATCGGGCCCGGCGGCAGATGCGGGGTGAGCGCCGCCGCGGCCGTCGCGAAACCGTCGCGCCGCCGGCGCAGGTACGCCGCGTCCGCCGGGTCGATCGTGTCGCCCGCGAGGCGCAGCCAGCGCTCCACCCCGCCGAGCAGTTCGCGTGGCGGCAGGGCGAAGGAGGGGGCGGGCAGCGCGTGCACGACCCGCAGCAGTTCGGCCAGATCCGGTGGCCCGGCGGGGCGTACGGCATCGGGCAGTCGGTGCCACACCGTCACCGGGTGCCCCTGCACCAGCAGCGCCTTCGGCTCGGCGGCCCGCACCGCGGGGACGTCCGCGTCGGCGAGCCAGGCCGCGATCTCCAGCTCCCGCCGTGCGCGGCCCAGGAGTTCGGCGTCGCGTCCCACCTTGACGACCAGGTCACCGGCCGCGAACACGGCGTTCTCGCCCAGGGCGAGGAGCCGCGCGTCCCCGGCCGACCCGGGCAGCACACCCGCCGTGGCCAGCACGTCCCGCGCCCGCGCCTCGTCCATTCCGTCGCCTCCGTGTGTTCCTCGGACCCTCGCCCACGGCGTCACGATCACGCCAACCGTTGGCCAGTCTCGCATTCCCCGAGGTAGCACGGTGTGCGCGGTGTCTTGACGAGGTACACCGCCTTCACGACCATGACCGGGGCCGCCTGGACGGCCAGACCCGTACGAGCCGCCCAAAGGGGTCGATTACGTGGCACTGGTGAGCGCGACGAAACAGCCGGCACGGCGTGCGCCGCGCTCGGTGGGACGGCCGGGCCGGACCGGCGGGACCCCCGACCACGGGGCCTGGTTCCTGGTGCTGCCCGCGCTGATCCCGATCCTGGTGCTGAGCGTCGGACCGCTGCTGTACGGGATCGCGCTGGCGTTCACCGACTCGCAGTCGGGCCGCACCGAACCCACGCAGTGGACCGGCGCCCTCAACTTCCAGGACCTGCTGCACGACACGCTGTTCTGGGACTCGTTCAGGATCGGACTGCTGTGGGCGGTCGGGGTGACCGTGCCGCAGTTCCTGCTCGCGCTCGGACTCGCCCTGCTGCTCAACCAGAACCTCCGCTTCCGCTGGCTGGCGCGGGCGCTCGCGATCGTCCCGTGGGCGATGCCCGAGGTCGTCGTCGGCATCATGTGGCGGCTCGTCTACAACCCGGACGCGGGCATCCTCAACGAGACGCTCCGCGACCTGGGCCTCGGCGACGGACGCGACTGGCTGAGCGGCCTCGGCACCGCCCTGCCCGCGGTGATCGTCGTCGGGGTCTGGGCAGGCATGCCGCAGACCACGGTCGCGCTGCTCGCCGGGCTGCAGAACACCCCGCGCGAACTGCACGAGGCGGCCGCGATGGACGGCGCGGGCGCCTGGCGCCGCTTTCGCACCGTGACCTGGCCCGCCCTCAGACCGGTCGCCCTCGCCATCACGGCGCTCAACCTCATCTGGAACTTCAACTCCTTCGCCCTGGTCTACGTGCTGACGAACGGAGGACCCGGCGGCCGCACCCGGCTGCCCATGCTCTTCGCCTACGAAGAGGCCTTCCGCTACGGCCAGTTCGGCTACGCGGCGGCGATGGGCTGTGTGATGGTCGCGGTGATCTCCGTCGTGCTCGCCGTCTTCCTGGTGGGCCGGCTGAGGGGAGGCGAGGAATCGTGAGGACCGGCACCAGAGCGCGCGTCGGCCAGTACGCGGCCCTTCTCGGCTATCTCGTCTTCCTCGCGTTCCCCCTCCTCTGGCTGCTCTCCACCGCCTTCAAACCGCCACGGGAGCTGGCCAGTCTGCACCCCACCTGGATCCCCAAGGACCCCACTCTCGCCAACTTCCGCCAGGCGTTCGACGAGCAGCCGCTGCTGCACGCCGCCCTCAACTCCCTTGTCGCGGCGCTCGGCGCGGCCGTGATCGCCGTACTGATCGCGACCCCGATGGCCTACGTCATGGCCCGGCACCGCACCCTGCTCGCACGGGCCGCCACCGGATGGGTGGTGATCAGCCAGGCGTTCCCGTTCGTGCTCGTGATCATCCCCCTCTTCCTCGTGCTGAAGAACCTGCGGCTGATCAACTCCGTGCCCGGACTGATCATGGTGTACGTCGTCTGGGCGCTGCCGTTCGCCCTGTGGATGCTGGTGGGATACGTACGGGCCGTGCCGCTGGAGCTGGAGGAGGCCGCGGCGGTGGACGGTGCGGGGCGGCTGCGCACGCTGGTCTCGGTCACGGCGCCGCTGCTCGCGCCGGGCATCGTGGCGACGGCGCTGTTCGCGTTCATCACCGCGTGGAACGAGTTCTTCTTCGCGCTGGTCCTGCTCAAGACCCCGGAGAAACAGACGCTGCCGGTCGTCCTCACCCACTTCATCGGCGCTGAGGGTGTCGCGGACCTGGGCCCGCTGGCCGCGGCGGCGTTCCTCGCGACCCTGCCGTCGCTGGTCGTCTTCGCCCTCATCCAGAAGCGGATCACGGGCGGCATGCTCGCCGGGGCGGTGAAGAGCTGATGCGTACGAGACTGTCTGCAGCGCCGCATACGAGGCTGGTCGCGGCCGTCGTGCTGGTCCTGGCGCTGCTGCTCGCCGGATGCAGCGACGACGGGGGCGGCGGCTCCGGTGGTCGTATCACCCTCCGCTTCCAGTCCCTCGCCTGGCAGGAGGAGTCGGTCGCCGCCAACAAGGAACTGGTGAAGGAGTGGAACGCGGCGCATCCCGACATCAACGTCGAGTACGTGCAGGGGAATTGGGACAGCGTCCACGACCAGCTGCTCACCTCCTTCGAGGGCGGCGAGGCGCCGGACATCATCCACGACGCCTCGGACGACCTCGCCGACTTCGCGTACGGCGGCTACCTCGCCGACCTGAAGGATTTGTTGCCGGCCCGCCTCAAGTCCGACATCCCGCAGCACAGTTGGGACACGGCGACCTTCGGTGGCGGGATCCACGGGGTGCCGTTCCTCCAGGAGCCGCGCGTCCTGATCGCCAACGCCACCTGGCTGAAGAAGTCGGGAGTACGGATTCCGACGCCCGAAAAGCCCTGGTCCTGGGGCGAGTTCAGGGCCATCACGAAGGAGCTCGGAGGCAAGGGGAAGTACGGTGTCGCCTGGCCGCTCAAAGAGCCCGTCTCGGCCACCCTCAACCTCTCCCTCTCCGCCGGCGGCCGGCTCTTCCACCGGGGCGCGGACGGCAAGGTGACGGTGCGCTTCGACGCCGCCGACGCGACCGTGCCGCGCACCGTCCACGACCAGGTGAACACCGACCGCAGCGCGTCGAGCACCACGCTCGGCATGGGCGGCTCCGACACACTGCCCGGCTTCTTCGGCGGCAAGTACGCGATGGTCCCGCTCGGCTTCTCCTACCGTCAGCAGATCGTGCAGCAGGCGCCCAAGGGCTTCGACTGGCAGGTCCTGCCCGCCCCGGCCGGGGCCGACGGGCTCACCCAGGGCGTCAGCCCGCAGACCCTGTCGGTCTCCGCGGACAGCCCGCACAAGAAGGAGGCCGCCGAGTTCATCGACTTCCTGCTGCGGCCGAAGAACATGGTCCGCCTCGCGCTCGGCGACTGGATGCTCCCCACCGGAACGCAGGCCCTCAAGGACCCGGCCCTGCACACCGCCAAGAACGACTGGGCCACCGGCACGGCCCTCGCCGAGCACCTCCGCTCCGCCCCCGCCCAGTCCGTGCGCGGCTACCCGGAATGGAAGGACAAGGTCGCGACCCCCGCGTTCCAGGAGTACTACAGCGGGGCGATCGGCCTGGCGGAGCTGCGCCGGCGGCTGGTGAAGGACGGGAACCTGGTGCTGGCCCGCTATCAGCGCTGAGGGTCCTTGTGGCGCCGTACCTCCAAAGCCTCCTGGAAGTCGGCGAGGGCGTCGGCGAACCGTTGCGCCGCGGTGAGTGCGCTCGCGCGGTCGAGAAGAGCGCGGGCCACCGGCGCCGGATCGGCGGTCTGCCGCGCGAGGGCCACGCCCTCGTCGAACAGCGGCAGGAGCAGTTCGAAAAAGCGGTTCCGGTGCCCGGACTCGGCGTGGAGCACCGAGCGGATCATCAATTTGCGGTGCAGCCGGAACCGCTCGCCGGGATCCTGTGCCGCCTCGACGGCATCGCGCAGCGCGGGGAGTTCCGCGAAGTAGCTCTGGCGCAGGTCGGGCGACCACTCGTGGAAGTGCGCGCCGAGCGGGGGCGCGGCGCGGCCGGGCGCGGGGAGTTCCGCGGCCCGGCCGGAGAGGCCGAGCAGCACGACCCAGTAGGTGGACTGGTAACCGCTCCACTGCTTGGACTCTCCGTGAGCGGCCAGTTCGGCGAGGAGGGCGGCCGCCTCGTCGAGTGCGGCCGAGGCCTCGTCGGCCCGGGCATATCCTTCGTGCAGCTCCGCCAGCCGAAGCAGGGCGAAGAACAAGGACCTCGTGCCGGTCCTTCCGGCGGCGAGCTGGTCCCGTTCCCTCTCGACGAGTTCACCGGTCGCGGCCAGCGCCGTCTGCCGCAGCCCGGCGGCCTCCGCCTCCGCGGTCCACTCCAGCAGATGCCAGGCGAAGGCGCCCTCGCTCGGCCCTGCGGGCCGGGCGCGCCGCACCAACTTCTCGAAGAGTTCGGCCGCTTCACGATGGCGGCCCTCCTCCGCGAGCCCCCGCGCCCACAGCTCCACTCCCAGCCCGGCGGGGGTGTCCGGGTCCGCCCCGCTGGTTCGACGGTCGAGGCCCGCCATCTCCTCGCGCACCGCCAGGCCCTCGGGGCGCCGTGCCAGCTCGAACAACTGGTGCTGCTTCCATCGCAGCGCGTTCATCAGGAGGTCCGTGTGCTGCGGGTCGGACGGGTCCACCGCACGGGCGACCTCGACCGCCTCCTCGTAGAGGGCCAGTTGCGCCTCGCCCAGCTTCCGGTACTCGTCGCTGAAGCCCAGGTAGATCAACGCCTTGGACAGCCGCGGCAGATACGTCGCCGGGCTCACCCGCGCCAGCACCCGGCAGGCCTCGACCTCCTGGCGCCGGGTCGGCCGGCCCGACCCCAGCAGCACGGTGCGCGCCCGCAGCACCGCGTCCTGATCCACGTCCTCGTGCATGGCCCCCCGTTCCCCCGCTCATCCGTGCCCGAACGTTTATACGGCACGGGCGGCACCGATGGAGTCGGCCGGCCCGGGCAGGTCGGAGTAATCATGTTGCACGAGACGTATCGTCTCGCCTACCGTCGGATCATGACCACTCCACGCGCCCACATCGCCATGTTCTCCATCGCCGCCCACGGGCACGTGAACCCGAGCCTGGAAGTGATCCGGGAACTCGTCGCCCGCGGGCACCGCGTCACGTACGCGATTCCGCCCTCCTTCGCCGAGAAGGTCGCCGAGACCGGAGCCGAGCCGAAGCCGTGGCACTCGACACTGCCCACCGCCGATGACCCGGACGCGTGGGGCACCGAACCGATCGACCACCTGGAGCCGTTCCTCACGGACGCGCTCCAGGCCGAACCGCAGCTCGCCGCGGCGTACGAGGGCGACGAACCGGACCTGGTGCTCTACGACATCACGGCGTACCCGGCCCGGGTCCTCGCCCACCGCTGGGACGTCCCGATCGTGCAGCTCTCACCGAACCTCGTGGCCTGGGAGGGGTACGAGGAGGAGGTCGGCAGACCGATGTTCGAGCCGCTGAAGCAGACCCCGCGCGGGAAGGCCTTCTACGACACCTTCGCGCGCTGGATCGCCGACAACGCGATGGAGTTGAGCGTCGAGGACTTCATGGGCCGTCCCGACCGGTGCCTCGTCCTCATCCCGAAGGCGCTCCAGCCGCACGCCGACCGCGTCGACGAGCGGCGCAACACCTTCGTCGGCGCCTGCCAGGGCGACCGCGCGGCCCAGGGCGAGTGGCACCGCCCGGCGGGCGCCGAGCGCGTGCTGCTCGTGTCCCTCGGCTCCAGCTTCACCAAGCAGCCCGCCTTCTACCGCGAGTGCGTCAAGGCCTTCGGTGATCTGCCGGGCTGGCATGTCGTCCTGCAGATCGGCAGGTTCGTCGATCCGGCGGAGCTGGGCGAGGTACCCGACACCATCGAAGTACGGGACTGGGTACCGCAGTTGGCGGTGCTGCGCGAGGCCGACGCGTTCATCACGCACGCGGGGGCCGGCGGCAGCCAGGAGGGGATCGCCACGGGCACGCCGATGGTCGCCGTACCCCAGGCCGTCGACCAGTTCGGCAACGCCGACATGCTGGAGGCGCTCGGCGTCGCCCGTCAGGTGCCCATGGAGCAGGCGACGGCCGAGACCCTGCGCGAGGCCGTTCTCGCGGTGGCCGACGACCCGGGGGTCGCGCGACGGCTCGCGGAGCTCCGCGCGGAGATGGCCACAGAAGGGGGCACACGGCGCGCGGCCGACCTCATCGAGGCCGAACTGCCCGCGCGCGACCGAGAGCAGGCAGGCAAATGAGAAAGAGCCCGCCGGTTCCTGGGGGAACCAACAGGCCCTGACTCGAACGGAGTTACCGAACAGTGCCGGAGCTACACGCCGACCCTCTCGCCCTCCCTGGCGGACGGCGCGATGGCCTCGGACGACTCGTCGTGCGTGAGGTCGGGCATACGGTTCAGCCACTTCGGCAGGTACCAGTTGCGCTCGCCGAGCAGTGCCATCACGGCCGGGAGCAGCACACCCCGGATGACCGTCGCGTCGATGAGCACCGCGGCCGCCAGGCCCACACCCATCTGCTTCATGGACTGCATGGACAGCGTGCCGAAGATCGCGAAGACGGCGACCATGATGACGGCGGCACTGGTGACGACACCGGCCGTGGTGACGACACCGTGCCGGATCGCCTCCTTCGTCGAGTGCCCCCTCAGCCGCGCCTCACGGATGCGGGAGACCACGAACACGTGGTAGTCCATCGACAGCCCGAAGAGGATCACGAAGAGGAACAGCGGCAGCCAGGTGACGATGGCGCCCACGCCCTCCGCGCCCACCAGCGAGGCGCCCCAGCCGTGCTGGAAGACGGCGACCAGGATGCCGTAGGCCGCCCCCACGGACAGCAGGTTGAGGACGATCGAGGTGATCGCGATGGTCAGCGAACGGAACGACAGGAGCATCAGCAGGAAGGCGAAGACCACGACGAACGCGAAGACCGGGACGACCGACCCGATCAGCTGGTCGTTGAAGTCATGGCTGCCCGCGACCTGCCCGCTGACCGGTGCCTGAACGCCGTCGACCTTGCCGAGCGTGTCGGGCCGCACCTTGTCGCGCAGCAGCTCCAGGCTCTTGCCCGCCTTGTCCTGGTCGGAGCCGCCCACGAGCGGGACGTACACGAACGCCACGTTCTGCGCGTCGTGCACCTTGATCTCGACCGGGCCGCGCGAGGCACCCGAACTGATCGCCTCCGCACGGAAGTCGGCGAGCGCGGACTTCACGTCGGCGGCGTTGATGTCCTTCGCCTTCACGACCACCTGGGCCGGCTCGGAGCCGCCCGGGAAGGCGTCGTTGACCCGGTTGTACGTGCCGACGATCGGCAGCGAGTCGCCGAACTCCTGGTCCAGGGTGAGGTTCTGGGTCTTCATGCCGAGCGCGGGCGCCGCGATCGCCAGCAGCGCACCGGCCGCCAGGACGAACGCCACGGCGGGCTTGGCGAGCACGAACCGCAGGACGGCACTCCAGACCCGGCTCTCACCGTTGCCGCTGCGGCCCGCCTTCTTGCGGCGCTTGTCGGGGTGCAGGAACGGGATGCGTCCCTTCTCGACGCGCTCGCCGAGCAGTGAGAGCAGCGCGGGCAGCACCGTCACGGAGCCGACCATGGCGACGGCCACGACCATCAACGAGGCCAGGCCCATCGCCTCGAACCCGGCGAGCCCGGTGAAGAGCATTCCGGCCATCGCCACGCACACCGTGACACCGGAGACGACGATCGCGCGGCCACTGGTCGCGGCGGCGATCCGCAGCGCGGTGTCCGCGTCCCGGCCCGCCGCGCGCTCCTCGCGCTCACGCCGCAGGTAGAACAGGCAGTAGTCGACTCCGACGGCCAGACCCACCAGCAGCATCACGGAGTTGGCGGTGTCGCTCATCGGCTGCAGATGGCTGACGAGGCCCATCAGGCCCATCGTCGCCATGATCGCGGTGACCGCGAGCGCGACCGGCAGCAGCGCCGCCACGAGCGCGCCGAAGGCGATCAGAAGAATGCCGAGGGCCACCGGCACGGCGGACAGCTCGGCCTTCTTGAAGTCGTCACCGAAGGCGTCGGTGAACGTCTTCTGCATGCTGGCGCCGCCGATCTCCTCGATCCGCAGCCCCGAGTGGTCCTTCTGGACGTCCTCGACGGCGTTCAGGACGGGCTCCACGCGGTCGCCCGCGGTCTTCGCGTCGCCGCGCATGTCGAACTGGACGAGCGCGCTGCGGCCGTCCTTCGAGATCGTCTTCGTGTCGTACGGCGAGGTCACGTCCGTGGCCTTGCCGGTCGCGTCGACGGCCTTGACGACCGCGGTGACGGCGCTGCGGAACTCGGCGTCCGTGGACGTGAGGTTCTTGTCCCTCGCCTGGATCAGCACCGTCTCGCCGGCCGGCTCGTCGATCCCGGCGTCGTTGATGATCTGCGAGGCGGTGTGCGTCTCACCCTTGAGCTGATCGTTCTCGTCGACGTCGACGCGGCCCGCAGCCGAGCCGAGTCCCATGGCGAGGACGACGAACAGCACCCAGATGCCGACGGCCGCCCATCGGTGCCGGGCGCTCCAGCCGCCGGCCCTTGCGGCCAGACCTCGCACCCGTATATCTCCGTTCCCCATGACGGGCCAGCCCCCTTGTGCGTGGTGGCAACCCCCTGTCGCCACCTTTCTCTATGAAGGTAGGGGCCGGATAAGCGCGTCTCGTCGTGCTGTTCGATGAACCGGCGGAGGTCGGAGTCCTCCCCTCGGACCTGGTCGGCTCCCCACTGAGGAGGACGGGGCCCCTTACACGTATAGGGGTTCGGATCGCCGATCCGTCGACCGGAACGCCGGACGGGCTCCTGAAGATCGTCGAGGGACGCGGCGCTCCTGACCGCGGCCGTCGTGCCCACCCCCATGGGGCACGGCGGCCGCTTTATGGTGTGCGGATGACGATGTATGCGGCGCTGCTGCGCGGGATCAACGTGGGCGGCAACAAGAAGGTGCCGATGGCCGAACTGCGCACGCTGATGCAGGGCCTCGGGTACGACTCCGTGGCCACCTATCTGCAGAGCGGCAACGCCGTCTTCGGCAGCGACCACGGCGATGAGGACTCCCTCGCCGCGGAGTTGGCGCACGCGATCGAGAAGCACTTCGGCTTCACCGTCGGTGTGCTCGTACGCGACCACACCTACCTCAAGGCCGTACGCGAGGCGTGTCCGTTCCCGGCCGCCGAACTGGAGGCCAAGCAGTTGCACGTCACCTACTTCTCCACACCCGTCGGCGCCGAACGGTTCGCCACCGTCGACGCGGTGGCCTTCCTCCCCGAGGAGTTCCGCCTCGGCGACCGCGAGCTGTACCTCTACGCCCCCGAGGGCCTCGGCCGCTCGAAACTGGCCGAGGCCCTCTCGAAGCCCCGGCTGCTCAAGGGCCTCACCGCCACCACCCGCAACTGGAACACCGTCGTCAAACTGGAGGAGCTCACCGGTGCCTGAGCGCAACCCCGCTGTCGAGGCCGCCGTCGAAGCCGAACTGCGCCTCCTCGACCCGGAGGTGCGCCGGTCGCCCGAGCTGGTCGGGGCGCTGCTCCACCCGGAGTTCCACGAGTTCGGCGCCTCGGGCCGGCACTGGGACCGCGCCTCGATCATCGCCGCGCTCGCCGTGACCACCGCGCCGGGCGCCCGGCCCGTCGTCACCTCGCACATGAAGGGCGTCCAGCTCGCCCCCGACCTCGTCCACCTCACCTTCGACACGGACCACAACGGCCGCCGCGCACACCGGAGTTCGCTGTGGCGTCGGACGGGTGAGGGGTGGCTGCTGTACTTCCATCAGGGGACGGTGTTCAGCGCCGCGGAAGGGTGACGTGCCGCAGGCCGAGGTAGGGCGAGTGGGAGAGGATCTCGACCGGCACGGCCAGCAGGGGGTGCGCGTGGAGCCGGCGGAGGTCCTCGGGTGCACGGGCCGCGGCCACCGCGTCGATCAGCGCGAAGTCCTCCTCGGTGAGCGAGTCGTAGCGCTGCTCCCCCGCCAGTCCCCAGCCGTCCCACGGCAGTGGTTCCGTGCCGTTCAGCGCGGCGAGGTCCAGTACGACACTGTTGAGGACGAGCCACATTCCGCGCAGTCCGTCCACGGCCCACACCCCGAACGTCTCCGGGTCGGCCTTCCCGGCCCGGCACGCCTGCCAGGCCTGCCCGGCCACGACGAAACGGTCCCTCGGCACGTCCAGCGGGTCGAAGGGTACGTCGTGGTCGCCTCCGTGCACCTGCGGGTCGATCAGTCGCCAACTCCCGTCCGGGAGCCGGTATTCGGTGACCCAGTGGTCGTCGTGGAAGCCCTCGACGAAGTACGTGGCGTAGCCGCCGCGGATCCTGGCCGGTGTCCCCGTCGCCCGCAGCAGCGAGCACAGGAGCAGCGCGAAGTCCCGGCAGGTGCCGACGAAACGCTGCTCGGGCGCCCGTCGCTCGGTGAGCGGCGCGTCGCCGCGTTCGCGCAGGATCCGCAGCAGCTCGGTCACGTAGCGCGACTCCGCGTCCTCGTGCAGGCGTTGCTCGGGGATGGCGTACCCGAAGCGCTCGCCCTCCAGGCGGTGGATGATCAACCCCCGGACGAGGGAGGCCAGTTGGCCGGGCTCTCGTGGTAGCCCGCCGACGTCGAGGTCACCGGGGTCGCTGTACGGGGTCTGCGTCAGGTGGAGGTCCATGACGACGAGGCTGAGGTCTGCCCTTGGGGGAAGGTCAACGGGGGCGCGGGTGGGGGCCCTACGGGGTTTTCGCCCCCTCCGCCCCTACCCGTCCCGTAGACCTGGGGGCTGCCGCCCCCAGACCCCCGCTTCGGCCTGAACGGCCTCGTCCTCAAA
>NZ_JBEXDZ010000071.1:0-43632 GCF_040606085.1 Streptomyces sp. NPDC005485
TGCGCCTGGGACAGCGGCGCACCGCGGACCTTCGTCATGTCCGGGCACCGGGCGGCTGCCCGCGGACCCCGCCGTACCGGGAGACCGGGATACCGGACGGCCGCCCACCGAACGGACCACAGGTCCACTCCACTGACGCATCGCAGGCGGCACCACTGCCGCCACGAAACTCCTTCGGCCCCTCACTGACATGCGAAATCACCTGCCTCTGGGCATGATTGACGGATCGTCGGAGAGCCGGTACCACTGACGCACGTTCGGCTCCCGCACGCCCCGCCGCGCACGACCGCCCCAGGAGGCTGCATTGCGACGCTCTGCCACCGACCCCCACGCCCCCGCCGGGCACAGACGCGCGCGCAGGACCGCGGGCGCCGTCGCCTCCGCGACCCTGCTGCTGCCGCTGCTCGGCGCGGCTCCGTACGCCAGTACGCAGGAGGCGTCCTCCACCGGACTGCAGGGTGCCTTCGCGTCCGCGGCCGCCGACTACCACGTACCGCAGAGCGTGCTCCTCGGCGTCTCCTATCTGCAGTCCCGCTGGGACACGCACGACGGAGCACCGAGCGTCACCGGCGGCTACGGTCCGATGCACCTCACCGACGCACGCACCGCACTCGCCGACACCGCGGCCCTGCACCACAGCGAGGGAACGGAGGACGCCCGCGGCGACTCCTCGCGTGCGGCCCTGCTGCCGGAGACGAAGGTGCCGGAGAGCGCCGAACTCCCGGCCCGGCTCAAGACATTGACCAAGGCGGCCGAACTGACCGGCCTGTCCGCCGAGCAGCTGCGCAGCGACGCGGCGGCCAACGTGGAGGGCGGCGCCGCCCTGCTCGCGGCCGCGCAGAAGGACCTCGGCGAGCCGCTGAGCGACGACCCGGCCGACTGGTACGGGGCGGTGGCGCGCTTCTCCGGTGCGGACGACAGCGCGACCGCGGCGACGTATGCCAACGATGTCTACGACGTGATCCGCGACGGTGAACAGCGCACCACGGACACCGGGCAGCAGGTGGCGCTCGCCGCCCGCCCCGGGCTGGCTCCCGACACGGCGCAGCTGCGGCGCGCGGGGCTGCGTACGGTGTCCGCGGACGGCACGGAGTGCCCGGCGACGGTGTCGTGCGAGTGGATCCCCGCGCCCTACGAGGAGTTCGGCGACGGCGACTACGGAAACCACGACCTCGGGGACCGGCCCGCGTCGCAGTCCATCAAGTACATCGTCATCCACGACACCGAGGGCAGATGGGAGGGGGTCCTCAACCTGATCAAGGACCCGACCTATGTGTCGTGGAACTACACCCTGCGTTCGACCGACGGTCACATCGCCCAGCACGTGAAGGCCAAGGACGTGGCCTGGCACGCGGGCAACTGGTACGTCAACGCCAAGTCGATCGGCCTGGAGCACGAGGGGTTCCTCGCCGCGCCGGACGCCTGGTACACGGAGGAGATGTACCGGGCCTCGGCGCGCCTGGTGACGTACCTCTCCAAGAAGTACGCCATTCCGCTGGACCGGCAGCACATCCTTGGACACGACAACGTGCCCGGCCCCACGACGTCCACGATTCCGGGCATGCACACCGACCCGGGCCCGTACTGGGACTGGCAGCACTACTTCACGCTGCTGGGGCACCCCTTCCACGGCACGGCCAAGGGCAAGGGCCACGGCAAGGGCGGCGGCCTGGTGACCGTGCTGCCGGACTTCGCCGAGAACCAGCCGGTGTACACGGGCTGCGTCACCAAGGACGTGCCCTGCGCCGCCCACGGATCCAGTGAGGTGCGGCTGTACAGCCTGCCGGACGAGACCTCACCGCTGATCAAGGACATCGGGCTGCGGCCCTCGGGCGCCGACTCCACGATCGACGTCAACGACGTGGGCTCGCGGGTCTCCACCGGTCAGCGCTACGCCGTCGCCGGCACTGACGGCGACTGGACGGCGATCTGGTACCTGGGCCAGAAGGCCTGGTTCAAGAACCCGAAGGAGCAGCCGACCGCGGTGAGCTCGTTCGGCCTGGTCGTCACGCCCAAGCCCGGCCTCACCGAGGTCCCCGTGTACGGGCGCGCCTACCCGGAGAAGGAGGCCTACCCGGCGGGCGTGCCCGTCCAGGCGGTCTCGCCGCTGCCCTACAAGCTGCTCGCGGGGCAGAAGTACGCGGCCGGGGACAAGGTGGCGGGCGAGTACTTCTACGCGCCGACCTTCGACACGGCCCCGCACCGGGTGGTGATCGGCAAGGACATGTACTACGAGATCCAGTTCGGTCACCGGGTGGAGTTCGTACGGGCGGCGGACGTGGACCTGGTTCCCTCGACGTCGTAAGAGCCTTACCCGCAAAGACAGTTGGGGCCGGGTCCACTGGTGGCGGACCCGGCCCCCGGTCGTGTGCGGGCGTGTGTCACTCGGGCCAGTCGAGCTGGTGCTCGGGGACGCCGAACGTCAGGCCCATCTCGCGGGCCTGCGCGCGGCCCGCCCCGTCACCTCGCGGAAACCGCAGGACCCGGCCGGGGAACACCACGAACGTCTCCTCGGCGGTGCGCAGATCGACGTACCAGCCGGGCTGGTCCAGGGCGCCCGAGAGCATCTCGGCGACCTCCTCGACCAGGGACTTCGCCACGCTGAACTCGATCACCGTCCAGGTGTCCGGCTGCCCCGGTCCTGCGTTGTCCAGGCGGAACCGGTGGATCTCCCTGACCTCGATGCGCAGGTCCTTGAGATGGGTGCCGACCTTCAGACTCTCCGCGATGAGGCAGCCGTCGACCATCAGGTCTCCCTACGAGGGCGGGCGTGGGCGGCGGGCTCAGCCCTGCTGGAACAGCTCCGCGGGCAGTGGCTTCAGCAGCGCGTACAGGTCGTCCGTGATGGGGCGGTCCCAGGCTGCGATCGTCACCAGCACGTTGTCACTGCGGTCGAACTGGACGCAGGAGATGCGGGTTTCGGAGAGCTTGAGGCGGCGCACGATCAGGAGGTTGTCGCCCTGCATCACCGGCATGTCCTCGGTGCCCACGACGGTCACCTCCTCGTCGTTCTCCAGCGCGAGCAGCAGCTGCGCCACCTCGAAGGGGACCTCGCCTTCGGGGACGTCGCGGGCCGGGGAGCCCTCCGGCAGATTGCCGATGATCATCGCCGGGCCGCGGCCGCCGAACAGGTCGTAGCGCAGGAAGACGCCCTGGCAGCTGCCGTCGGGGGCGGGCAGCAAGCCCGCACCGAGGTTGCCCGGCCAGTCGCCCGGGTCCATGGCCAGGACATCGAAGTCGGGCCCGGCGGGAGTGGCGCTGCGGCGGCGGAGGAAGGACATGCCGCAATGGTACGTGCACGGGCGCGAACCGGGTTCCGGGGGCGCTTCGCGCCGACCCTTACGGAGACGACTGTTCGCCCAGCGCGGCCCCGAGTCCCGTACGGTCCGTGCCGACCTTCCGGAAGACCGCAGACAGCAGACGGACGACGGCCGCCTCGTCGCTGTGCAGCTCCTCGGCGATCTGCGCCGTGGTACGGCCCCGGACGGTGAGTCCGGCGGCCGTGCGTTCGCGGGCGGTGAGGGTGTCCGTCTCGGTGCTGTGCAGACGGCGCGGCCGCAGACCGGAGGCGGCGAGTTCGTCACGGGCGTCCTCGACCAGCCCGTCGGCCCCGCACTGCACAGCCGCGTCCAGTCCTCTGTACAGGTGTTCGGCGGCTTCCCTGGAACGGCCGGCGCGGCGCAGTTCGGTGCCGAGGGCGACCAGAGCGCAGGCCAGTTCGTACGCGGCCGGGGAGCGCTCCAGGTGGCTGACGGACTCCTCGAGAAGCTTGAGGCGGGTCGAGCCGGAGGAGACCTCGGCAGCGGCCCGCAGTGCCTGGCCGATGGCCGACGGGGCGCCGAACTGGCGGGCACGACTGACCGCGTCGAGGGCGGTGGCGACGGCGCGTTCGGGGGTGTCGTGACGCTCGGCGCGCGCGAGGTGGAGCTGCCAGGGGCACCAGGCGGGGTTGCGCATCCCGCGTGGGTCGAGGCGGCGCCCGGCCGCCGCCAGCTCGGCGGCGGCGTCCTTGGTGAGGCCGCAGGCGAGCAGCAGCTCGCCGTGCACCGCCTGGGCGTCGGGGAAGACCACGGCCGCCGGGAAGGGCGCTCCGAACGCGTACTCCTCGGCGATCTGCGCGGCCTCGGTGATCCGGCCCCGGGCGATGAGGACCTCGATGAGGACGCCCACCGCGTACCAGAGGGCGGGAACGCCGCGTCCGACGCGTTCGGCGAGCCTGAGGCCCGCGCGCACGAAGTCCTCGGCCTCGGCGAGACGACCGCGGCGGAATCGTACGTACCCGAGCAGCGTGTAACCGAAGGAGAGGTGCGCCCCGTGCCAGCCCTGGCGCTCGAAGTCGGCGATCCCGGCGGCGAACAGTTCCTCGGTGCGGCCGGGCCGGTCCGCGTACATGAAGGTGAGGGCGACCAGGACGGGCACCTCGAAGCCGCGGTCGGCCTCGGCCCAGCCGAGTCCGCCGGCGAGGGCGCGTTCGGCGTGGCCGAGCGCGATGTGGGCGGGTTCGCCCCGCAGGGTGGCGTCCCAGGCGCGCAGCCCGATGATGTAGCGCTCGGTGAGGTCGCGGCCGGTGAGCCGGTCGGCGAGCCGGGCCAGGCGGCGGGAGCGGGCGGGCGAGTCCGGTTCGTCGGCGCGGAAGGCGTCCCACATGAACTGCTCGGACTGCATGCGCAGGCGCACTCGCGCGTCGCCGGTGACGGGGATCTCGCGGGCCAGGGTGTCGGATGCCTCGCCGAGCCGGTCGCTGTGGGCGAGCACCTGGGAGAGCCGGTAGACGATGTGCTGACGCAACTCCGGGTCGGGGATGGGCTCTTCGAGGGCGGCCCGCAGATGGTTGACCGTGGTCGCCGGTTCGGTGAGCAGGGAGGCGCAGCCCAGTTCGTACAGCACCCCGGCTCGCTGCTCGATCGGCGGTGGTTCGCGCAGGGCACGGGCGAGGTAGCGGCGGGCGGCGTCGGGGGCTCCGGCGCGCAGGGTCTCGCCGGCGGCGGCGCGCAGTTGCTGCACGACCCAGTTGTCGCCGTCGGGGTGGGTTTCCAGCAGGTGGCGGGCGGCGGCGGACGGGCCGAGCCCGGCGTCGATGAGGCACCAGGCGGCCTGGCCGTGCAGGGCGACGCGGACACCGGCGGGGATGGCACGGTAGACGGCGGTGGCGATCAGCGGATGGACGAATTCGAGAGTCTCGGCGCCGGTGAGGATCCGGGCGCCGCGCAGGGCGTCCGCCGCGTCGGCGGCCTCTTCGGAGCCGAGGCCCGCGACTGCGGCTGCGAGGGGCGGCGGGATCTCCGTGCCGAGGACCGCGCAGGCCCAGGCGAAGCGGACGGTCGAGGTGCCCAGGCGTTCCAGCCGTGCGATCAGTCCGCTGCCCTTGACGGCTGCCGCCAGGTCGCGCAGGAGGTGGGCGCCGGCCTCGGTCGGGCTGAGGCCGCGGTCTCGGACCTTCGCGGTGAGTTCCACCGCCTCGAACGGGTTGCCCGCCGTGACCGCCCAGCATTCGCGGCAGAACGCGTCGTCGGCCTGTGTGCCCAGTGACTCCCGCACCAGGCGGGCCACGGCGGCGGCGCTGAGCGGTTCCAGGTCGAGGGGGCGCTGGCCGGCGCGTCCGGGTAGCCGCCTCAACGCCTCGGCGTGGTCGGGGAGTTCGTCGGGCCGGTAGCCGACCACGAGCAGCAGCGGGAGTTCCTCGGCGCGGGGCGCGAACGCGGAGAGCCAGCTCAGCGACTCGGGGTCGGCCCAGTGCGCGTCGTCGAGGACGAGGACCATCGGGGCGCGTTGCACCGCGAGGTGGGTGAGCACCCAGTCGAGCCCGTCGCGCAGGCCCTGCTGGTCGGGCGGTGCGCCCTCGGCCGCGGCGCACAGACCGAGGGCGGGGCCGACGATGGCGTACCAACTGCCCAGCCGTGCCCGGAGTTCGGTCTCCGAGACCCCGGCGAGCTGGGGCTGCAGGAGCTGGCGGGCGACGTGGAATGCGACGCCCTGTTCCTGGTCGCCGCCACGGGCGGACAGCACGGTGCAACCCTTGAGGGCGGCGCGCCGCCGTACCTCGGCGAGGAGCGTCGTCTTGCCTATTCCGGCACGTCCCGCGAAGGCGAGGAGCGCGCCGCGGGGGCGCTCCGGTGATTCGGCGCCGTCCCTGCGCAGACCGGTGAGCTCACCCAACGCCTCGTCGACGGCGGCGAGTTCACTTTCACGCTCGAAGAGAGTCCGTCGGCTCCGCACGATGCGCTGTCCCATCCAGCACCCCCTGTCACGGCCGGGCGACCGGCGCGGGGAGCAGGTGCGCACCGTGACCTACAGGCACCTCAGCGTACGCCTTCGGGGGTGCGGGGGCGCCTGGAAGGCGCACTTCGCCTTCTCGGCGAAGCCGTGGTGACACTGCCGGAATCCGGTCGGACACGGGGAGTTCAGGCTTGGTGGCCGGCCGGGAGAACTGATGCACGCGATGCCGAAGGTGCGGGCGCGGATGGCCGTCCCAGGAACGCCGCGATAGTGGCGGCGAACCGATCGGCGTCGTCGAGCCACGGGAAGTGTCCGGCGCCGGGCTGGACCACGAGTTCGGCGTTCGGGAACAGCTCGGCGAACTCGGCCACCGCCGGCGGAGGGGCGCCCGGATCGACCTGCCCGGCGACCAGGAGCACCGGTTGCGTGAAGCGGGAGAGCGCCGCGCGCGTGGCGTCCGCGGCGAATGCGCCTTCGGCTCCGAAGGCCGCCACGACCTCCGGGTTCGCCCGCTCGTCCTCGGCGGCCTTGTGTGCCTGAGCCGCCTCGTCCCAGCGGCCGTAGGAGAACGGCGCGATGGCCTTCACATTCTCGGGGGTCACCTGGCCGGCCCCCATCGCCTCCAGCGCCGCGAACGCCGCCGGGAACCACGGCTCATCCCGGCGGGGCCGCACCGTCTCGCGCCGGAGTTCGCCGCTGATCGTGATGCCGACGGCCCTGACGCTCGGCGTGATCAGCGCGAGCCTGCCGACGCGCTGCGGATGACGGCCGGCGTACTGCACGGCGATATTCGCCCCGGCGCTGTGTGCGAGCAGATCCATGCGCGTCAGGCCGAGGTGCTCGCGCAGTGCCTCCACGTCGTCGACGAGCCGGTCGCACCGGCAGGAGGTGAGGTCCTCCGGCACCGCCGACCGCCCGGTCCCCCGGATGTCCAGCCTGATCAGCCGCCGTCGCGCGGACAGGCCTCCCAGGTCGCCCAGGTAATCGGAGGCCGTCGGACCCCCGGGCAGACAGACGAGCACGGGGCCCTGTCCGGACACGTGGTAGGCGAGCTCTGTGCCGTCGTACGAGGTGAAGAATTCCATGGCGGACAGCGTGGGCGCCGGCCAGGGGCCACGGCTATCGTTCAGCCACAGCTACACGATGGGACGGCACGGATGGCGGTCGAGATCAGGTTCACCGCGGCGTCGATCGCCAGGGTGCGGTTCGCCCTCTCCCCGCTGGGCGAGACCGTGCTGGCCCTGCGGATCCTGCTGGGCACCGGCGGGCATGCGGTGCACCAGCCGTGGGTGCGCAGGGCGCGGCCGCTGCCGGCCGACGACCCCGAGCTGCCGCTGCTGCGGGCACTGATCGCCGGGCCGATGCCGTCGTTCCTGTTCCCGGTGCCACAGGAGCGGCTGCCCTCGATGGCGGCGGAGCTGGACGTTCTCCGGGCAACCGAAGAGACTTTCTTCCGGCAGGAGTACGGCGCCGTCCTGGGCGTACCGGTCGAGGACACCCCTGATCCGGCGACGGTACTGCCCCGGCTCGCCGAGGCCCTGCACCGCTGCCACGAGTTGCTGATCGCTCCGCACTGGGGCCGGATGCGCGCCGTACTGGAGGCCGACGTCGGCAGGCGGGCACTCACCTTGGTGGACGGCGGGGTTCAGGCGCTGTTCGACGAGTTGCACCGGGATATCGCCTGGGACGACGGCCAGTTGGTGGTGCACGGTCGGCGCACGCCGCATGCCGTCTGCACGGTGGACACCGGCGGGCACGGCCTGGTCCTGCTGCCCAGCGTCTTCAACTGGCCGAACGTCGGCGTCGACAAGTCCCCGATCGCAGCCGCGTCGATCCGCTACCCGGCGGTGGGCGTCGGCCTGCTCTGGGAGCAGCCGGCGCCGGTGCAGTCCGGACTGGCCCCGGTGCTGGGCCACACCCGGACGGCGCTGCTCGCGGCCCTGGCCGAACCCCTGAGCACAGCGGCCCTGGCCGACCGCCTGGGCGTCACCCCGAGCGCGGTCTCCCAACACCTGGGAGCCTTGCGCGGCGCGGACCTGGTGTCGACCCGACGCAAGGGCCGCACAGCCCTGCACCTGCGCACGGAACGAGCTACGCACTTGTTCGACACCCCATCCCCGTAAGGCTGTTCGGCACGGCGGCCGGTTCCCCGGCAGCCCCGCGCGACGCCGGCAGTACAAGCGGTTTTCGCCGACACATCCTGCCCGCCGAAGCCGAACCGCGCACCGGGGCCGGGTGCCGGTCGGGGCTACGGAAGGGCGCCGTGGGCCAGTCGGGCGGGGTGGAGGAGTGCGTCGATGGTGTGGTTGTCGAGCAGGCCGCGACGGGCGTCGTCGTCGGGAAGCATCCCGGTCGGCACGGCCGCCGCGCGATCCGCCGCCTCCCGGCCGGGCTGCCAGTACGGATCCGTCGGAATGAGCGTCAGGTAGTTGTCACTCATCGCGGGCCTTCGCTAGACGGCCTTTTTGTGGCGCTCATGATGGCGGGCAACCCTGGCGCGGTTACCGCAGGACGGCCGGCACCACTCCTGACGTGGATGTTCCTTGATGAAGTACCGCACACAGCGCGGCCCGTGACAGGCGCGCAGCCGCTGCCGGTCGGGGCTCGCGAGGAAGGCGATCGCGGCGCGGGCGAGGGTGGCGGTGAGCGGGGCCTCGATGGACACCGCCTTCTGCCGTACGGCGGGGCCGGCGCCGTCGCGCCAGGTGAGGACGGGCACCGTCGGGGCCAGGGCAGCGGCCGCATTCAGGCGCTCCAGCGCCTCGTCGGTCGGCATCAGGCGGCCCGCGTCGGCCGGGCTGGGCTCGCCGGGGCGTACGGCGCGGGCGAACAGGGCACGTACGGCGGTGCGCAGGTCAGCGACCTCGGCGAGCACGCCCTCGTCGGCGGCGGACCCGTCGGACACCGGCAGCGCGTCGCGGTGCTGGTGAACCCAGGCGGTCAGCCCGGCGCCGTCGGCCAGGTCATCGGCGACTCCGCCGTGGCCGTCGTGGCGGATGGTCAGAGCGAGGTCCAGCGTGAGCCGTGCGTCCGTGCCGAGAAGGTCCTCCATGACGCTAACGATAAGACGAGCGCTATCCATTAGCGCCGGGAAGGAGTCCGGCAGGGCCGGGGTGGGCCGCCGGGCGAGGGGACGGTATGCGCTGCGCGCTCGCTCCGGTCCTGGATGCCGGGCGCGCAGCCCCTGTCATTCCTGGTCGACAGCGGGCGGCACCACGGCCACCGGGCTCGCCGCGTGCAGCAGCACGGCCTGGGTGACCGAGCCCAGCATGCGCGCGGGCGCCAGCAGCCGCCGTCGATGGCGGCCCACGACGACGAGATCGGCGCCCTTGGACGCGGCCACGAGGTGTCCGGCCGCATCCCCCGCGGCCACGCTCAGATCGATGTGGACGTCTGGGTACCGTGCGCGGAGCGAGGCGGCGAAGCCGTCGGCGAGTGTGCGCGTCTCGCTCTCGACGGCGTCCTGGTCGAAGTCGGCCACCGCGAAGCCGCCGGGCGCTGCCCAGGTCTGCACCGGCCACGGGTAGGCGGCGACCACGTGGAGGCGGGCGCCGCGGCGGGCGGCCTCGCCGAAGGCGAAGTCGAGCGTGGTCTCGTCAGGGCAGTCGACGCGCAGGCCGGCCACCACACGCGGCCCGGGTTCGACGGCGGGCGCGTCGTGCACCTCGCGCCCCGGTCGCGGTACGACGACCACGGGGCACTCGGCGTCGCGCGCGGCGGCCATGCTGTTGGAGCCGAGCAGCAGACTGGCGAAGCCCCCGCGACCGCGGGAGCCGAGCACCATCAGCTGGGCGGTGGTACCGAGTTCGGGCAGCAGGGCGCCCGGCGCGCCATCAAGACCGAGGTACTCCATCTCCGGCCGGTCGGCCCGGCCCTCCAGGTACGTGCGCACCTCGTCGAGGACCGGGTCGTCCACCGGATCGGGTGGCCCGGCGACCAGGACGTCGGGCTGCGCCCAGACCGCGTACTGCCGCACATGGACCACGCGCAGCGGTGTCCGGCGCGTCCTGGCTGCCGTGACGGCCCATTCGAGCGCGCGCAGACTGTCGTTCGAACCGTCCACGGCCGCGACGACCGGCAGGGTGCTCATCGAATCCTCGCCTCCGGTACACACTTCGGTCTTCCTGGGACCAGCCTGACGCAGGCGGCGGCCCCAGGACGGGCCCGAAGGTCATGTGTCCGGAAAAAGGGAGGATTCACCTCCGGTCAACATCTCAGGTGAGATCGAACTCGCCCTCGCGTGCCCCCGACACGAACGCGCCCCACTCCGCGGGTGTGAAGATCAGGGAAGGGCTCTCGGGGCGGCCGCTGTTGCGCATCGCGATGAACCCCTCGACAAAGGCGATCTGGACATCTCCCCGTCCTCGGCTGCTGGATTGCCAATCAGCGGTGCTCAGATCCAGCTCAGGCTTGTCCCAGCCCGCCAGTGGGTGCTCCTGGATGGTGCTCTCGGCCACGTCCGTGCTCCTCCCGGTTCGTCGTCCGCCGCCAGCCTAGCGACCGGTCACGGCGGCGGACAGGCCACGTGAGGGGGACGGTTTCAGGAGGTGGGCGGCTCGGCGCCGACCAGCCACATCGAGAAGAACTGGGACCCGCCGCCGTAGGCATGCCCGAGCACCCGTCGAGCCCCTTCCACCTGGTGTTCTCCCGCCTGGCCGCGCACCTGAAGTGCCGCTTCGGCGAACCGGATCATGCCGGAGGCGCCGATCGGATTGGTGGAGAGAACGCCGCCGGACATGTTGACGGGGAGGTCTCCGTCGAGTTCCGTGACGCCGGACTCGGTGAGTTTCCATCCCTCGCCCGGTTCGGCGAAGCCCAGGTTCTCCAGCCACATGGGCTCGTACCAGGAGAACGGCACGTACATCTCCACGGCGTCGATGTCGCGCCGCGGGTCCGCGATGCCCGCCTGCCGGTACACGTCGGCCGCGCAGTCCTTGCCCGCCTGCGGCGACACGAAGTCCTTGCCCGCGAAGAGCGTGGGTTCGCTGCGCATCGCCCCGCCGTGCATCCACGCGGGCGGCCGGGGCGAACGGGCCGCGCCCGCACGGTCGGTGAGGATCATCGCGACGGCGCCGTCCGAGGACGGGCAGGTCTCCGAGTAGCGGATCGGGTCCCACAGCATGGGCGAGGCCTGGACCTTCTCCAGGGTGATGTCGTGCTCGTGCAGATGCGCGTACGGGTTCTTCAGCGCGTTGCGCCGGTCCTTGTACGCCACCAGGGAGCCGACCGTGTCGGGGGCGCCGCTGCGCCGCATGTACGCGCGGACGTGCGGGGCGAAGAAGCCGCCGGCCCCGGCCAGCAGCGGCTGCTGGAAGGGGATCGGCAGGGACAGGCCCCACATGGCGTTGGACTCGGACTGCTTCTCGTAGGCCAGGGTCAGGACGGTGCCATGGACGCGGCCGGCGATGAGGTTGGTGGCGACGAGCGTGGTGGAGCCGCCGACCGAGCCCGCGGTGTGCACCCGCAGCATCGGCTTGCCCACCGCGCCGAGTGCGTCGGCGAGATACAGCTCGGGCATCATGACGCCCTCGAAGAAGTCGGGCGCCTTGCCGATGACGACCGCGTCGATGTCCGACCAGCTCAACTCGGCGTCCTGAAGCGCCCGTTGGGCCGCTTCGCGGACCAGTCCCGCCTGGGAGACGTCCCGGCGGGCCGCGACGTGCTTGGTCTGGCCGATGCCGACGACGGCCACGGGCTCCTTGCTCATCGGGCATCCCCTTCGAGTACGGCGACCAGGTTCTGTTGCAGACAGGGCCCGGAGGTGGCGTGGGCGAGTGCGCGGTCGGACTGCCCGCGGTGGATGCGGGCGGCGGCCTCGCCGATGCGGATGAGCCCGGCCGCCATGACCGGGTTGGCGGCGAGGGCGCCTCCGGAGGGGTTCACGTCCACGTCGTCGCCGAGCCGCAGCGCCTTGCGCAGAACCACTTCCTGGGAGGTGAACGGCGCGTGCAACTCGGCGGTGTCCACGGGCCGTTCGAAGGCGCCGGCCTTCTCGGCGGCCAGGCGGGTGGACGGCGAGTCGGTGAGGTCCCGCACCCCGAGACCGTGTGCTTCGATGCGGTGGTCGAGGCCGCGGATCCAGGCCGGCCGTTCGCACAGGTCACGGGCCCGCTCCCCGGCCGCGAGGATCACCGCGGCGGCTCCGTCACCGATGGGCGGGCAGTCTCCGGTGCGCAGGGGACGGACGACATAGTCGCCCTGAGGCACCGAACCGCGCAGCTGTGCGCGGGAGTTGGACGATGCCGCCGTACGGCTGCGGGAGGCCACGCCGGCGAGCGCGGGCTCGTCGGCCTCCCCCGCGTCGATGAGCGCCTGCGCCTGGAGTGCGGCCAGCGCGACGGAGTCGGGCCACAGGGGGGCCACGTAGTACGGGTCGAGCTGCCGGGTCAGGACGTCCCGCACGGAGCCGGGCGAGGACTTCCCGTAGGCGTACACGAGGGCGGTGTCGGCGTCCCCCGTGAGCAGTTTCGTCCACGCCTCGTACAGTGCCCAGGCGCCGTCCATCTCCACGTGCGACTCGGAGATCGGCGGCCAGGCGCCCACCCCGTCGAGCGCCATGGTGAAGGAGAAGGCGCGGCCCGCGAGATAGTCGCTGGAGCCGGAGCAGGTGAAGCCGATGTCGCTGGTCTTCATGCCCGTCCGGTCGAGGACGTCGTGCAGGACCGGCATGAGCATCTCCACCTCGGAGAACTCGTCGCTGGTGCGCCGGTGCCCGGTCTGCCCGAATGCGACGACGGCGATGTCCCTGACGGGCCGCATCTAGACCAGCTCCTTGTACACGTCGTAGTCCGCGTCGGGTTCACCGGTGGGCCGGTAGTGGTCGGGATGGCGGCCGTCCGCCGTCCACACGGGCTCCACGCGCAGACCCATGCGCACCTGGTCGTAGGGGATGCCGCCGATACGGCCGTGCAGGGCGAGGTCGGCGCCGTCGAGAGCGATGTGCGCGTAGACGTACGGCACTTCGATGTCGAGGTTCTTCGCCTTGATGTTGACGATGCAGTACGTGGTCACCGTGCCCCGCGGGCCCACTTCGACTGCTTCGAATGTGGCGACACCACATGTGGGACACGCGCCCCTCGGCGGGACGTACACCTTGCGGCAGGACGGGCAGCGTTCGCCGACGGTGCGCCGCTCGGAGAGGGCTTCCATGTAGGCGGACTGGGCGCGGCCGGGCGAGTAGACGTAGTCGAGGCGGGCGGGGGCGACGATGCCGGTCACGAGATCCTCGAAACGGCCGTCGTGACCGCTGGGTTCCGCCCTGCCTTCGTACGGCTCGAAGCAGGCGATGTCCGTGATGGCGCCGGTGCGCTCCTCGGCCCACCGGATGCGGACGCGCATGCCGGTGCGGACGGCGTCGGGGCCGGGTGCGTCGAGGGCGTGCAGCAGGGCGGTGTCGGCGCCGTCGAGTTTGACAAGGACCCAGGCGAAGGGGGTGTCGAGGGGCTGGGCGCGGCGGGGGGCGTGGTTCCAGGCCCAGGTGGTGACGGTGCCGGTGGGGGCGACCTCGACGAGATCGCGGATCTCCTCGGCGGTGACGGGGTCGTACTCGACGGGCGGGACGAGCGTGCGCCCGTCACCTGTCTTCACACCGAGTACGACACGCTCGCGCAGGCCGGTGAGGAAGGCACTCTGGACGGGGCCGAGGGAGCGGGTGAAGGGGAATTCGACGACGAGGGGGGCTTTGAGGACTTCGGGCACGGTGACTCCTCGATGGGGGCGGCTCAGGCGCGTTTGTAGGCGGCCGGACGCTTCTCCGCGAAGGCGCGTGCGCCCTCCTTGGCGTCGGCGGTGTCGAAGATCGGCCAGCCGCGCTTGAGTTCTGCGGCGAGTCCGTCGGTCTCCGTCATCTCGGCGGTCTCGTACACGGACGCCTTGACGGCCTCGACGGCGAGCGGGCCGCAGGCGTTGATCTGCTCGGCGATCGCGAGGGCCTTCTCCCGCGCCGTGCCGTCCGGTACGACGTGTCCGATCAGGCCGATGGCGGCGGCCTCCTGGGCCGTGTACGGGCGTCCGGTGAGCAGCATTTCGAGGGCGTGCGTGCGCGGGATCTGGCGCTGGAGGCGGACGGTGGAGCCGCCGATCGGGAACAGGCCGCGCCTGACCTCGAAGAGTCCGAAGGTGGCGGACTCGCCCGCGACCCGGATGTCGGTGCCCTGGAGGATCTCCGTGCCGCCCGCCACGCAGTGGCCCTCGACGGCGGCGATCACTGGTTTGCGGGGGCGGTGATGGCGCAGCATCGCCTTCCAGTGCAGGTCCGGGTCGGCTTTCATCCGGTCCCGGTACCCCTGGCCCTCCATCCCCTGTCCCGCCAGGGCCTTGAGGTCCATTCCGGCGCAGAAGGCGCTGCCCGCCCCGGTGAGCACGATCGAGCGGATCGTGTCGTCCTCGTCGGCCTCGATCCAGCCGTCGTACAGGCCGACCAGCATCGGCAGCGAGAGCGCGTTCCTGGCCTCGGGCCTGTTGAGCGTGAGTACCAGTGTGGCGCCTTCGCGCTGCACGGTGAGGTGTTCGGTGCCACCCATTGCCGTCCTCCCGTCGGTCAGGATCTCCGGAACGAGAACAGGTTGCAGGAGGCGCGAGGACAGGACAAGGGGTTTCTGACAGGTAGTCAGATTTCTTCTGCGCGGACCCTTCCCAGTTGCGCCCCCCTTTGCTCTGATGACCGTCGAAGCGATGGACGCCAGGGCAGCCCACGAGCAATGAACGGCCAGGAGGAGCGGTGGAGTACAACCTTGCCGACCTGTTCGAGTCGGTCGTCGACGTGGTCCCGGACCGCGAGGCACTCGTGTACATCGACCACCCCGGCACGGGCGCGGAGCGCCGGCTGACCTACGCGCAGCTGGACGCGGCGGCCAACCGCGTCGCCCACCACCTCATCGACACCGGCATCCGGCCCGGCGAGCACCTCGGGCTCCACCTCTACAACGGCATCGAGTACCTGCAGACCGTGCTCGCGTGCCTCAAGGCCCGGATCGTCCCCGTCAACGTCAACTACCGCTACGTGGAAGAGGAGTTGGTCTACCTCTACCAGGACGCGGACCTGGCGGCCCTGGTCTTCGACACGGAGTTCACCGAGCGGGTCGCGGCGACGCTGCCGCGAGCACCGAAACTGCGGCACCTGGTCCGGGTGGGGAACCCCGCGCCCGGTTCGCCCGCGCTGCCCGCCGTCGCCTTCGCCGACGCCGAGAGCGGCGGATCCGCCGGGCGGGGCTTCGGGCCGCGGTCGCCCGACGACCAGTTCATCATCTACACCGGCGGCACCACCGGCATGCCCAAGGGAGTGATGTGGCGCCAGGAGGACCTGTTCTTCTCGGGCCTCGGTGGTGGCGCGCCCACGGGTGAGCCGGTCACGAAGCCGGAGGAGCTGGCCGAACGCGTCGCGGCCGGTGGCGCGGGAATCACCTTCTTCCCCGCTCCCCCGCTCATGCACGGCACGTCGACGCTGACCGCGTTCATCGGCTTCAACTTCGGCCAACGCATCGTCATCCACCGCAAGTTCGTGCCCGAGGAAGTCCTGCGGACCATCGAGAAGGAGCAGGTCACCAGCATGTCGCTGGTCGGCGACGCGATGCTGCGGCCGCTCATCGACGCGCTGAACGGGCCCATGAAGGGGGCCGACTGCTCCTCGATGTTCAGCGTCTCCTCGTCGGGCGCGATCATGTCGGAGACGGTGCGCGAGCAGTTCCAGGCGCTCGTCCCGAACGTGATGCTGCTGAACAACTTCGGCTCCTCGGAGTCCGGCTTCAACGGCACGGCGACCGCCGACTCGGGGCCCGATCGGGGCTTCCGGATCCGCGTCAACTCCCGTACGCAGGTGGTGGATCCGGCCACGTACGAACCGGTCGCACCCGGCGAGATCGGACGTGTCGCGCAGTGCGGCCACGTGCCCCTCGGCTACTACAACGACCCGAAGAAGACCGCCGAGACCTTCTTCCGGAAGGGCGACGAGCGGTGGGTGCTGCTCGGCGACATGGCCACCGTCGACGAAGAGGGCATCGTCACCGTTCTCGGCCGCGGCTCCCAGTGCATCAACACCGGCGGCGAGAAGGTCTACCCCGAAGAGGTCGAGCAGGCCTTGAAGTCACATCCCGACGTGTACGACGCCCTGGTCGCCGGGGTCCCGGACGAGACGTGGGGCAACCACGTGGCGGCGGTGGTGCAGCTGCGCGAAGGTTCAGGTCCCCCGTCTTTGGCGGACATCCAGACTCACTGCCGTACCCACCTCGCGGGCTACAAGATCCCGCGCCAGCTGGTCATCACGGACACCATCCAACGCTCACCGAGCGGCAAGGCGGACTACCGCTGGGCCCGCGCGGTGGCGGCGGAGGCGAACGGCTGAGCGCCGAGCCCGGCCGCCTCGGTCCGGGTGACCGGCGCCGTCCGGTCCGCCTGGTAGTAGAACACGCGCCCGAGGGCGGGAGGCGTTCGTGTTCGCCCACAGCGGGATCACTTGCCGAGCGCCCGCGCGGCCGGAAGCGTACGGGCATGGTCTTCTCCGTGGCGCACCTCAGTGATCCGCATCTGACGACGGGACTTCCGGCCGGGGAGCGGCTGACCCGGTTCTCCCGGGCTCTGGGCAGCATCCTGGCCCTTGATCCCCGGCCCACCTGCGTGGTCGTCACCGGTGATCTGGTCGACCGGGGTCATGCCGACGAGTACGCGACGCTGCGGGAGCTGATCGCACGCTTCCCTGTGCCGCTGCACCTGGTGCCCGGCAACCACGACGATCCCGACACCCTGCTGAACGTCTTCGGCGGCGGCCCACATGTGGGCGGCACCCATGTCTTCCCGTATGCGGTGGAGTATCCCGACGCCACCCTCGTCGTCCTCAGTTCCAAGGTGCAGGGATCCCCGTCGGGACGCCTGGGCGCCGAGCAGCTGGAGCGGCTCGACGAGATCCTGTCCGCTCGCGCCGACGTGCCCGCCTTCGTATGTGTGCACCATCCGCCGGTCGACATCGGCATTCCGTATCTCGACGGCATGCGCATGGAGGATGCCGAAGCGTTCGGCAAGGTGATCGGACGGCATCCGCATGTCGTGCGGGTACTGGCGGGCCATGTGCACCGGGCGGTCACCGCGGAGTTCGCCGGCAGCACGGTGGTGACGGCGCCGAGCACTCACCTGCAGAGCAACTTCAACGTGCGCGCCGACGGGCCGGTGGGGTACGTCGACGAGCCCACGGCCTTCCTGCTGCATCTGCGGACGGACACCGGGTGTGTGACGCACAGTGTCGCGGTCAGCCATGCGGGGGCGCTGACCATGGGGTTCTGACCGGCGAGGTGGCCGTCAGGGGTCGGAGTCGGAGTCTCGTTCGTGGGATGGGGGAGCTATGGGCCCCATCAGGCGCGGTCGGGGGAGGTGCGGGCTCGGGGGCGGATGGGCCTCGGCATGCTTGAGGTACTGCCGGGTCGTATGGGCGACGACGGCGGGGAGCAGGTCCGTGAAGGCCTTCAGAGTCGGTACGCCGGTGACCGCCGCCCGGAAGTCGGTGCGCCGTTGGCGGTCGAGGATCGACGGCAGGGTGCGTTCCAGGTCGTCCGAGAGCCTGTGACCCTCCTCGCCCTGCCCCTGCAGGTCGGCCCGGTCCCACGGAACGATCGCGGTGACCCACGGACTCGCCGCCGCATCGAACGCCTTGAGCCTGCGCCGGCGTTCGTCGTCGGTGAGCGCCCAGCGGTCGACAAGGAGAATGCCCGGACGGCTCGGTGCCGCCTTGCCCGGGTCCTCCCCCCACATGCCCTCTCCGGCATCGTCGTCGAAGGAGGACACCGTGATCCGGTAGTCCAGCGAGCGGATCAGGTCCTCGGCGAGGGAGACCAGTGGACGCCTCGACTCCAAAGGGTAGGGATTCCAGTCCCGCGCGTCCTCACCGTACGGGCGCACATCCCGACGCTCCGGAATACTGTCCCGCGTGGGTGCGGCCACCGTCAGATGGATGTGGCGGGGTCCCTCGCCGCGGGGCTTGAAGGCACTCGGCGTGGAAGAGTAGGACCGCGGCTGGGCCGGCGGCAACGGCGACTCGTGGGCGACCTGCACGATGCGCTGGGCCAGCCCGAGCACGATCTCCTCGTACTCGTCGCGCAGCCGGTTGAGCTTGATCAGACCGTAGATCCCGTTGGCCGCGTAACGGTCCCCGAACGCGGCGGAGTCCATGTGGATGTGCCGTACGGAGTCCGGGAGTTGGGTGTAGTCCATGTGCGTCCACAGCGCGGGGACGATGGCGGTGGCCGGTGCGGTCCCGGTGGCCCTCGCTCGCACCACACGCTCGTTGAACGCGAACCACTCCCGCCCGCAGCTCTCACTGGTGAAGTAGCGCGGGGAGAGCAGCGGCACGAACACCCGGCAGGTGGCCAGGTATTCGCTGCGCTTCTCCGACCAGCCCTCCCCCGGCCGTAGGTCCCGGTCCATGAAGCCGGCCGGGGCCCCGGCCGGGAGGTCCGTCAGAGCCATGATGTGGTCGCACAGGTCCCTGTAGAGCAGGTGCACCCAGTGATCGGGGTCTGCGCCGCCCGACCCCCAGGCCGGTGTGTGAGCGTAACTCAGGAAGAAATAGGGTCGGTTGTCCGCCCCTGCCCCGTGTACCGGAGCAAGTCGTGGAAGGTATTCCGGTTCCGCCACTGACGTGGCCTGCTCGAGCTCTTCCTCCGTCTCCCCCGTATCCCCGTACGGCTCGGACGGCGGGAGCGACGCGCCGACGAACTCCTCCTCCGGCTCCTGCCTCGCACTGTCGTCCGCGAGGCCGTCCTCGGAGAGCCCGAGCAGTTCCAGCGTCCGCTGCGACGCCTCCCCGAACGGCTGGAGTTCCGCGGGGAGTTCCGTCCCTCCCGGGTCCCGCGCCACTGCGAGCAGGTCTCCACCGCCACCCATCCGGGACGCCACGTACGTGCTCAACGTTTGGTACAGGCGCCATATCTCATGATCCGCGAGCTCTTTCCTGAGCCGTAGCTGCACGTCCTGCGGCAGGCTCAGCTCGACCGTCTCGTCCTCCTCGGTGTGCAGCAGGAACAGCCCGCTGGTGAGCAGTTCGGCCAGATCGGCCGCCTCCGCTTCGGGCACGAGCTCCTTGCGGATGAGGTGGAGCAGGCGCATGCTCAGCCGGTCGAAGGCGGAGCACAGCACGGCCAGGCGTGTCGCGGAACGCGAGGCCGTCTGCAGGAATCCCTCCGCGGCAGCGGTCGCCGAGCGGAGTGGCGGCGGCCTCTCCGTCCGTCCCTCGCGCGGGACCAGGACCGCCCCGCAGCCCTCCGGAGCGGTCCGCATCAGGGTGCGTGACCAGCGGTCCACCACCTGTGGGGACATCGACAGGACAGAGACGGGCAGCCAGTGGCCGGCCGAGGCGAAGTCAGCGCGGTCCGGCAGCAAAAGCGGTGCGTCGAAGACCAGATGGGAGGCGGACGCGCCCGGCGTACCCGTCGAGACCCGGACCGTCGGCAGATCGAGACCCGTCCTGCGCCACAGCTTCTGCGGCAGCGGGTTGAGCAGGGCGACCGGCGTGGACTGCGACCAGCTGCGCACTCGGCTCCAGATCTCCGGTTCCCGCCAGCCCGCGGCCGCACAGTCGGACACGACCACCACCAGCCGACGCCCGTCGGACGAGCGCAACTGGTCCGGTCCCATCAACCGGCCCAAGCCGTCGCGGAGTTCGGGACCGCCGCCCTTGAACCGCAGCTCGCGCACACGCAGTGAACGGAACGCGCCCAGCCAGTTCAGCGCGGCCGTGAAGTCGGCGATCGTCTCCCGCCACACCCCCATCGCCGGGGAGCGGTCCACCACCAGCACGAGGTCGAACCAGCGTTCCGGGGCGGGCCCGAACACCGGAATCAGTTCGCCGCTGCGCCCGTACGCCTCCACGGTGGCATCGACGTCCAGGACTGTTCTGCGGCCCTGCGGCCACGGCCGCTTCCAGGGTCGCAGCGCACGGGTCACCTCCAGGCGCCGGGGCAGGCCGCCGGCCCGAGGCGCGTCCACCGCGTCACCCCGGATCTGCTCCCGCGCGCCGGGCAGCCGCTCGTGCACGTCGCGTCCCGGAGCGACGGGCTCCCTTTCCTCGGGCGCAACGACGCTCTCCGTACCTGCCGGCTCCGGCACCGAAGTCGGCCTGGGCTCCGGTGACACCGCTCCCGCGGGCTGCTGCGGCCCGGGCACGGCGGATCCCCGGCCCGCGCCGTCGGCCATCCGGGACGCGAGCCAGAGGACATCGGCGAGCGCCGGGCCGTCCAGCTCCGGCGCGGCGGCGGCCAAGGCCGCCACCGCCCGGGCCAGCGGACCCGACGTCCGGGAAGGCCCTTCAGGCACGGGACAACTCGCGCAGGACCAGATTCATGACCTCCTGGGTCTCCTCTCCGCCCGGGGCGCTGCCGCCGGTCAGCAGGTGCACCGCGTTCAGCAGCTGGTCGATGGCGAGGGTCTGGCCCTCCGCGACCCGTGCGACGAATTCCGTGACGAGCGCGTAGACCTGCGGGGAGCTCCCCGCGTCCCCGTCGATCCCCAGGTGGGCGTCGACGATCCGGAGCAGTGTCTCGGCGGTCGGCAACGGCATGACGTAACGGATACAGCGCCGCAGAAAGGCGGGAGGAAAGTCGCGTTCGCCATTGCTGGTCATCACGATGAACGGGAAGGCGCCGCACTGCACGCGTCCGCGCTCCACCCAGCTGCGCTCGGCACTCCCCCATTCGCGTACCAGGACCTCGGTCTCCCGGTAGCGGGCGAGTTCGGGAATCTCGAACTCGCCCCGTTCCAGTACGTCGAGCAGATCGCTCGGCAGGTCCAGGTCGCCCTTGTCGATCTCGTCGATGAGCAGCGCACGGGGGCGAGGGCCAGGAAGCAGTGCGGTCCCGAGCGGCCCCAACTGCAGGAAGGGGGTGATGTCGTCGCTGCCGCCGGGGCCGTCCAGCCGCTGCGCATGGATGCGGCCGAGCGCGTCGTAGCGGTACAGCGCGTCCGTCAGCGTGCTGCGCGAGGTGATGTGCCAGCGCAACACCTCACCGAGCTTGAGCTCCGCGGCGACCTGCTCGATCACCGTGGACTTTCCGGATCCTGCCGGGCCGGTGATCAGGAGCGGCCTGCGCAGCGCCAGTGCCGCGTTGACCGCGCCGACCAGACCGGACGGCGGCTGGAACTGCCGGTGCACGGCCTGCCGAGGGAAGGTCCGCCACGGGGGTGGCTCGCCGAGGTCGACGTCGCGTGGCGTGCCGTCCCCGACGTAGAAGGGCTGCCAGGTCATGCGGAGTTCTCCCTCTTGGTAGTGAACTGCCCGAACCAGTCGCAGAAGTCGAGCCACTCGGTGTCGTGCCACACCGTGCGCCACTGGGCCAGATGCTCCCGGCCTTCGAGCCCCTCCTGTGCGTTCTGCCCCCAACTGCAGCGATACGCCTCACAGAACTCCGCGGGCAGGAGATGCCAGTACTTGTCGAGGCTGTCCTGGAATCTGCCCGGAACGCAGTCGTCGACGCCCGGCCAGAGCACAATCGGGGCGTACTCCAGAAGTGCTTCCATCACCCGCTCGAACTGCGGCGGCCGATGGTTCAGAGCAAGCGCCCGCGGGTACACCCCGTTCCCGAGCCGTTTCCGCAGTTTTTCGAGCTCTCCGGTGTCCTGCTCGCCGAGCCAGTCCACGGGCGCGCCGCCGGGGTTGCAGGCGTCCATCGCCTCCAGTTTTTCCCTGGCCCGTACGTTGATCCGCCACAGATGGTCCGGCGGGCACAGCCGCTCGCTCCAGCGCAGTACGACATCATGCTCGGCGCCCAGGGGTTCCCTGACGTCGGCCTCCTCGGGGCGCCAGCGCAGCAGCAGGGCGGCGGGGGCGGCGATCTCCACCCGCCGCAGCCGGGCGCCGATCTCCTTCGCCTTGGGGGTCGCCCATTTCAGTACGTCGGTGAGCCGCTGCTCGACAGCTGCGGGGTCGGGCCTGCACTCGAAATCGCGGTCGGCGTAGGCCTTTCCCCGGTCCAGCAGCCATGCTTCGAGGACGGAGGGCCACAGGTCACCGGCTGCGACGCGCAGGATGATGATGAGGCGCACCCGGGTTCTGACATCCTTGTTCGCCAGTTTCGCGAACTCGTCGACGAGTTCGACCTCGGCGCCCACGGTGCGCGCCCAGGCCCTGAGCTCCGGCCGGTTCTCGTCGAACCCGTCCTCGACGGCCAGCGCGGCGACGAACGCCGCCAGCGAGGTCGTGCGTGTCCCGTCGCCGCGCGGTGCCCTGAGCCGCAGAAACTCCACGGCGTCCCGTCGCAGCGTGCTGCCGGAGGTGTCCGGCAGCCGGGTCGCCGATCGTCCGGCGGCCCACCACAGGGCACGCTGCAGCCGCTCGGACCCCAGCGGCTCACGCCCGGGCCAGGAAGCGAGCAGGTCGATGGTGCACAGGCCGTCCATCACCCCCTTGATGACGCGCAACGCCCATGCCAGAGCGATGGCGTTGTCCGACGAGCGCTCCCGCAGCAGGCGGCGCAACGTCTCCAGCGAGTCGGGTCCGGTCATCGGCTCCATCAGAAGCTCGGAGCATCCGAGCGGAGCCACGGCCAGTTCCAGTTCCTCGGTCGCGACGGGCCCGAGCACCGATCCGCCGCGCAGACGGTGGCTCGCGTTCCGCGAGAGCCACGGCCGCTCCCCCTGCCGGGCCCCGTCGTACTCCACCCGCCGCGCGTCCTGCCCCGGAGCCTTGAGCCGTACGGCGTCCAGGACCGCGTCGGCGCGCAGGAACTCACCCCCGTCGCCGACACCCCCCGTGAGCACCTGGACGAGGCCCCGGGAGAACGCGAGACGGTAGGCGGTCTGGGCCGCGCCGACCGACATCAGCAGGGAGAGCCGGGCCGCGCCCTGACGCACCCCGCCGTCCAGCGCGCGGAGGTCGGGCACCGCTCCGCCGGCGTGACAGGTGTCGACGACGGCGAACACTCCGGGCAGACCCGGTGTCTCCAGGACCTGGGTCAGCAGCTCGCCCACGTTCACGGCGGTGGCGATCTCGTCGGGGCGGGAGTTGCCCGCCATCAGGTAGAGGGTGGAGTTGCGGCCGGGGGTGATGCCGTGCCCGATCAGCACGAGGACCAGTACGGCTCCGTCCTGCCCGGCCCGTTCGGCCGCGCCCCGGATCGCGGCTTCGATCCGCGCCTGGTCGACCGCTTCGCCGTACAACAGCGAAGGTGTGGCCTCGAAGCCTTCCGCGCACCCGCCTCGCCACTGGTCGGTGAGCAGTTTGTGCAGCGCCCCGGACACCTCTTCCAGCTCGTCGAGCAGCCCCAACTCCGGGCACTGCGGGGCGATGACGAGCACGTGGCGGCCCCGGGCCGGGGTTGTCATGGCTGCGTGGCATTCTCGATCGCCTCGACGAGGCGGCCCGCCACGGCTGGTTGTGCCAGGTATTTGACGGCGGGGTGCACCCACGCTCCGTTCGAGTCGACGCGGTCACTGACGGGCAGGACCGCCTCGCCGTTGGGCCGGACGGCCTTCTCCAGCAGGGGCGCCCCGACGATGAGGTCGTCGCGATCCCAGAAGTTGAGCCATCTGGCGACCGGCCGGGGAACCGCCACGGGCTGGGGCCTCATCCGGGCGCGCACCGCCGTGCGCAGGCCGATCGGCGAGCCGAGCGTCACCAGCAGGGGGATCTGACCCTCGTACGACTGCAGCGTCTCCAGCGCGACAACGGTGCCGAGTGAGTGCGCGACGACAAGCGTGGGGCCCGCGGGGTCGAGGGCCTCCTCGACGCGGCCGCGGATGCGTACGTCCAGGGACAGTCCCTCCTCGTCGGGCTCGCCGCGGCGCAGATAGCGGGCCACCTGGCGCAGCTGGCCGACCATCAGGCCCGCGCTGGCCCAGCGTCCGAAGGTCCGCAGCCCGGGCAGCGCCAGCAGCGTGTTGGCGGCGGTGAGCACCTGCCGTGCACCGGAGCCGGCGCCTTGGGAGCCGCCTTCGGGGGAGAGTTGAGCCCGGGCGTGGTGCAGGGTTGCGGCGTCGTCGTGCGGTGTGGGGTCGGCCAGCCGCTCGTCGATGGACTCCAGCAGCAGCGCGGCGACGGTGTCGTCCTCATCCGTCGCTTCCGGCGCGTCTCCCTGCGCCTGCGGTGGACCGAACAGATCCCCGTAGTAGGCGAATCGCGCGTCCGCGGCCCAGCCCTGCACGAGGTCGAGGACCCGGCGGGAGTGGCCGGCGCGACGGGCCCCATCCGCCAACGCCCGTTGCCAGACGTCGAGTTCGGCGGCCGGATCCCGCAGGCCGCCGATGCCGTGGACGAACACCAGCCGAGGCTTCATGATCCCCCCGCAAGCCCCCGCCCGGGTCCTCCGGGCACGCTGTTCAGATTAGCAACTCCGGTGCTGACAGCACCCCTTGTGGAACAGGATCCGAAGCGTCCGCAGGACAGCCCGTGGCACTCCGCGGGAAAATTCCTGGCAGATCGAGAAGAGGAGCGTTACGATCACGGCGATGAAGACTCCTTCTGCCAGCAGATTGGGGGCCCCGTCCGCTCAAGGTGAGTGCTGATGCTCACTGACACCGCGAATCGGGACTCCCGTATTTCCCTGTGGCTGCGCGTGCGCGAGTTCGCCGTGCCGCCCTCGATGATCGAGACCGCTACCGCCCGCCGTTGTGCCGGCGACTGGGCGGGAGCGTGTGCCGCCGCAGGCATCGACGTCGATCTGGACCTGCGTTCCGTGGCGCGCGCTCGTGGCCAAGGCCTCGCGTCCCAGCTCCGGGCCGATCTCCGCCATCTGGCGCCCGACCTGCTGCGCTGGCACATGCCGAGGATCGCTCCCGACGGGCTGCTGCGCCCTGGCCTGACCCTCGCCCTGGCGCGCTACGACACAGGCGGTCGGCGTGGCGCGGGTCCGGTGCACCTCGTGGCCCGCACTCCCCCGGCCTGGGCCGATGCCGGCCAGCGCATCAGCCTCGCGCTGTGGGACGGATCCCGCTCCGAGGCCGGTGCACACCGCCATCCGCATCCCCACCCCAACCGGCGGTTCCGGCTCGACCTGCACCGCCATCTGTGGGACGCGCGCAAGGCCGGTGAGCTGCGGACACGGTCGGGGGCCGACCGGCTGCCCGCCGACGGCCCCGCTGTGCCGGACCCGGATCCACTGTGGCCGGGGCCTCAGGAGCGCCCCTGTGCCGTCGACCGATGGGCGGCCGAAGCGGGGATCGTGCTGGGCGCCGAGGGCCGGTCCAGCGGCACGGTCACCGTGCGGCTCGGTGGCCGGCGTCGGCTGGCCCTGGACCTGGTCCCGGACGGCGACGGTGTGGGGCCACCCGTGCTGCGGATCTCGACGGCATCCACCGGTGGCGCCGGCGCGGCGCTACCGGTCCTGCCCGACGCGGCGACCTGGGTGCCACCCGACCTCGAACTGATCCGCTCCTGCCTGATCGACGCCGATCGGCTGCACCCGTTGGTCGCCTCGGCTCTCGTACCAGGTCATACGCCGACCGCGTCGACCCGGCACCCGGAACCGGCACGGCAGCCACATCTCGTGGAATGCCGGGGAGCCCGGCACCGCATCGGCCTGGTCGACGGCGTCCTGGCACCCCTGGACCACGAACCGGCCGAGATCAGGCGGGAGGAACTGCTCGCCGCGCTGACGGGTACTCCGCTGCCCTGCCTCCAGGCCATCGATGCGGCGCACCGCCGGCCGGACTGTCTCGCCGGTGTCCGCGAACGCCTGGACCACGGCGACACCGCCGGCGCACTGGCCGTCGTCGAGGGCCTGCTCGGTCCCGAAGCGGTGCTGCGCAGCGGCGCGCTGCAGGACGAACTGCAGTGGGCCGCGGAGCGACGCATCACCTACGGACTGTTCAGGGCGGGGCTGGTCGGCCCCGGGCCCCGATCCGGCCGCAACCTCGACGGTCCGTCCCGCCCCCACAACCACCGTTCGCACCCTCGGCACACCACCGGTCGCTGACCCGGAACGGTCCACCGTCTCGCACGCCCCTCTCCCATGCGCCCCTCCCACGCGCTCGCCCGTTCGTTCACGCATTCATCCATGCATTCATCCATGCATTCGCTCGCTCATTTGCTCGCTCATTCGTCACGAATCCAAAGGTGATCTGACTTGCTCAAGCACGCCCCGCTCCCTCAAACCAGCCCCCTTTCCTTCCCCCCTCAGGCCTCCCAACTCGACGTCGCCGGCGAGTTGCTGTCCCTGCTGCGCGACGCCACCACCGAACCGCGTCCCGACATCCAGCTGGAAGCCCTGACCCTCACCGTGGCCGCCGACCTGCCCGTGCTGCTGTGGGGTGAGCCGGGGATCGGCAAGACCGCGGCCCTGACCCAGCTCGCCGCGTCCCTTGACCTCCCGCTGACCACGGTGATCGCCAGCGTGCACGAACCGTCCGACTTCTCCGGCCTGCCCATCGTCGGAGACGACCCCGCCGAACAGGGTGTCCCCATGGCTCCGCCGGACTGGGCCGTGCGACTGGTGCGCGCCGGGCGGGGCCTGCTGTTCCTCGACGAACTCTCCACCGCGCCACCGGCCGTGCAGGCCGCCCTGCTCCGGCTCGTGCTCGAAAGGCGCATCGGCGCACTCCAACTGCCGCCCGGCGTACGGATCGTGGCCGCCGCCAACCCCCGTTCCTCGGCGGCCGACGGCTGGGAGCTGAGCCCGCCGCTGGCCAACCGGTTCGTCCATCTCCAGTGGACCCACGACCACGAGGTCGTCGTACGCGGCCTGGGCGGGACCTGGCCCCGGGCCACGCTGCCGCGGCTCGACCCGGAGAAGTTGCCGGAGGCCGTGGACTTCGCCCGCCGCGCGGTGTGCGGGCTGCTCTCCGCCCGCCCCGGCCTCGTACACCGGCTGCCGAACAGCGAAACGCGTCGGGGCGGCCCGTGGCCGTCCCCGCGCAGCTGGCAGATGACGCTGTCCCTCATCGCCTTCGCGACCGCGGCCGGATCCTCCCGGGAAGTGCTGTCCCTCCTGGTCAGGGGAACGGTGGGGGACGGCCCGGGGCTGGAGTTGCTGGCCAGTCTCGACCGGATGGACCTCCCGGACCCCGAGACGCTCCTCGCCGACCCGGCCGGTGCCGAACTCCCCGAGCGCGGGGACCTCCGCCAGGCCGTGCTCGACGGTGTGGTGGACGCCGTCCGCAAGCGCCCGGAGAAGTCCCGCTGGGACGCGGCGTGGACACTCCTGGTCCGGGCGGTCGAGACCGGCGCCCCGGACCTCGTGGTCGTCCCCGCGACCACCCTCGCCACGCTCCGCCGCGAGGACTGGGATGTTCCGGCGACCATCGAGCGGCTCGCCGGAGTGGTGTCCCTGTCCCGGCGGGCCGACCGCGTCGCGGACCGGTCCGCGGCACTGACCGCCAAGGCAGGCCGATGACCGAGGACGCACTGGAGGCACTCGACCTCGACAAGCTGTTCGCCGCCAGGCTGCACGCCGCTCGGGCCCGGCCCTACCTGGCGACGGCCCTGTTCGCCCTCCACACGGTCGCATCGCGGCAGGTACCGACGATGGCCGTCGACCGGCACTGGCGGTGCTACGTCTCGCCCTCGTTCGTGGACCGCATGCCGGTGGAGGAACTGGCCGGGGTGTGGGTGCACGAGGTGTCGCACCTGCTGCGCGACCACCACGGCCGCAGCGACCGGGTCGCGCGCGAACGCGGGCTCACAGGGCCTGGGGACCGGCTGCGGATGAACATCGCCGCGGACTGCGAGATCAACGACGACGCGTTCGGCGAGGGACTGGTCCGGCCCGAAGGCGCTGTCGAGCCGGGGTCGTTGGGGCTGTCCGCGGGCGAGCTCATGGAGGACTACCTCCGCCAGTTCCGGCTCGGAGTGCACACGCAGGACCTGGCGTGGCTGGACTGCGGCAGCGGCGCCGACGGACTGGACCGGGAGTGGGAGCTGGGGCCGGACGGCGCGTACGGGCTCAGCGCACAGGAACGGGACGCGGTGCGGTTCCGGGTGGCGCAGGGCATCACCGCCCGTCCGGGCAACACCCCGCAGCAATGGAAGCGGTGGGCGGAGGAGGCGTTCCACCCGCCGCAGCCCTGGCGGGAGTTGCTCGGCGCCGCCGTCCGCTCGGCGACCGGCTCAGGAACCGGCGAGGACTACACCTACGGCCGTCCGTCGCGCCGCTCGGCCGGGCTGCCCGGCGTCGTACTGCCCAGCCTGCGGCGCAGACCGCCTCGCGTCTGCGTGGTCATCGACACCTCCGGATCGGTCAGCGACGCCGAACTGGGCAGCGCGCTCCTGGAGGTTGCCGCCATCTCCCGTGCCGTGGGCGGCCGCCGCGACCTGATCACCGTACTGCCGTGCGACGCGGCGGCACGGATCGTGCACCCCCTGTGCCGCGGCGAGGGCATCCCGCTGATGGGCGGTGGGGGTACGGATCTGCGCACGGGCTTCGCCAAGGCCCTGCGCACCGGCGCCCCACCGGACGTCATCGTGGTCCTCACCGACGGGCAGACCCGATGGCCCGCATCTCCCCCGCCGTGCCGGACGGTGGTGGGCCTCTTCCCCCGGCCGAACAGGTACCGGCCGCAGGACGAGGACGACCCCGACTACGCACCTGACTCACCGCCCGCGTGGGCGCGGGTGGTGACGATCGGGTGAGCACCGGAACGGCCCGCCTCGATGGTGGCCGTCCCGGAGTCGCGGATGCGGTCCGCGAGCACGGCGATCTCAGCGAGGAGCAGCGGCACTAATGCCGGACGCGGACGACGAGTTTGCCGGTGGCGCGGTCGTGCTCCATGTCGTCGTGGGCCTGTGGCACCTGCTCCAGGCCGTCGTAGACGCGGTCCACGGGGAAGGCCAGCCGGCCGGCCGCGACCGCGTCGAGGATCTCCTGGAAGGCTTCCCGAGGCAGGTCGGCGGCGTCGCCGAAGTAGCCCGCCAGGCGCACGCCCTTCGGCAGGTACTCGTTCGGGGAGAAGTCCCGCACCGTCCACTGGTTGGAGAGGCTGCCGCCGAAGCAGGCCGTGCCGTGCACCCGCACCGCGCGCAGAGTGTCGGGCAGGGTCGGCGTGCCGACAAGATCAAGGGCGGCGTCGACGCCGTCCGGGTACAACTCGCGCACGGCGGGCGCGACCTCACCGGTGTCGAGCAGAGGATGGTCGACACCGTGCTCCTTCAGTGAGGCGAGGCGGCCGGCCTGCCGGGTGGTGGACAGCACCGTGGCACCGCGCCACGTGGCCAGCGCGGCGGCTGCCAGGCCCACCGAGGAGGTGCCGCCGCGGATCAGCACGGACTGACCGGGCTTCAGGTCCAGGCCGATGGTGAGCGAGCCGTGGGCGGTCTGCACCATCTCAGGCAGAGCACCGAGCACCTCCCAGGGCAGATCGGTGTCGACGGGGATGACCTGGGACAGCGGCACCGACGTGTATTCGGCATAGCCGCCGTCGTACGTGCGCCCCATGTCCCCCATCATCGCGACGACCTTCTGCCCGGGAGCCAGCCCGCTGCCGGCCGGGGCCGCGTCGACAGTGCCGGCGGCCTCGATACCCGGCACCCGGGGAAAACTGACGCCCACGCTCACACCCAGCCGAAGCTTCAGCTCCGAGCGGTTGAGGCCGAACGCCTCGACGCGGATGCGCACCCAGCCGTCCCTTTCGGGCGGGAGCGGGAGCGTGGTCAGTCTCAGGTTGTCCACGGGGCCGGGGGCGGAGAGCCGTACGGCACGCATGGTGGTGGGCGAGGACGTCATGGGCCCGCCTTCTTCCCGGGTAGGGGTCGGAGAGTCGGTCAGCGGTGGTCAACATGCGGCCGCCGCGGTTTCATTCCCGAGTCGCCCCGGGTTTCCTCCTGTTGAGATTCACCGTCGTCCGCCGGCCGCCCTGGCCCTGTATTCGAAATGGACCGCATATCCAGTTGGGCGCGCCGGCGCATAATCGCCCAGATCTCTGGAAACATAACCCAGGAGAGAGCCGTTGAGTGGCACTCGGGAGAGTAGTGGTTGTGGGCCGCGCAATGCAGGCTGCGGCGTCAACTCTCCAGGTGAAGGAGAGCACATGGGGATCGGTAATCAACTCAGAGAGTGGGCGGAACGCAACGTCGGTGCCGCCGAGAGCGATGACGCGGTCGTCGTCAAAACCACGCGGTATCTACGGCTGTCAATGATCGTGCTGGTGATCGGCCTCGCCGCAGCGATCCTCACCGAGTACTCGAAGTCTCACCTGAAGGGCGGCGGCAGTGGGCACTGCTGGCAGCCTTCGATCAGCGCGTACTACTACACACCTGTGCAGTTGGTCTTCGTCGGTGCCCTGGTCGCGATCGGCATCACTCTCATCGTGCTGAAGGGCAGCACCGAACTCGAGGACGTCTTCCTGAACTTCGCGGGAATCCTCGCGCCGGTGGTCGCCTTCGTTCCGACGCCGAATGTCGGTGAGTGCGGGTCGGTCCTCACCGACACCGCCAACCGGGGTGTCAACATCAGCAACAACGTCACCGCGCTGCTCATCATGGCCGGTGTCGCGCTCGCGGTCCTGGCCCTGCTGAAGTGGTTGGACCAACCGGCGACCAGTCCTCCGGGATTGAAGGCGCCCAAGGATGAGGCGTTGGCGCACCGGATCGCCATGCTTGGCTATGTCGCGGTGGGGGCTCTCTACATCGCAGCACTGGCCCTCTTCCTGCTCAACCGCCCATTGTTCAACGCCAAAGCGCACTGGGGTGCCGCGATCACGATGTTCGCGTTCATCATCCTTGCGGTGATCAACAATGCAATCAACTTCTATTTCACACGGAAGCAAGTTGAGGCAGAGCAGGCGGCAAACAGTACGGCCGACGGCTCCAAGGCCGCAAAACCACTCAACCGCTACGCGGTGATCGCGGCCTTGATGGTCGCCACACCGTTCGCGGTGGTGCCCTGGGCCGGCGACTACAAAGCGATCTGGCTTGAGGCAATTCTGATCACACTGTTCACGGCCTTCTGGGTGATTCAGACCCAGGAGCTGTGGAATCACGGACTGCGCACTCCGGAAGGCGTCCTCGCCACTCTTCAAGAGCCGCAAGGAGCCCCACGAAACGACATCCCCGGGCCGGATCACGCACCTTGATCGGTCACACAGAGCGCCGTATTTGGCGGCGGTCAGGACTTCCGTACGTACTCCGCCGGTTCTGCGTCCGCCGCCATGCTGTACAGCAGCAGATGGCCGTCGCGGCCGACCGTGAGAAAGACCGAGTCGGGCTGGCGGCAGCCCTTGCCCGACTGAGCGGTGTACATCGCCGGACTGAGCGCCAGCACCGGGGACACCGCGCCGATGACGAAGGTGCTGTCGCAGTACTGCTCCGTGCCGTCATCCATGCCCGCCGTGACCGACATCCGCACCAGACGGCCACCGATCGGACCCTGAGCGATCCGGATCAACTCCTTCTCCCGATATGTCTCGTTGGCCGGCACCCAGGTGCCGACGTACTGGTCCGGCACCGCGTCCCGGCCCCCGGCCGACCGGTAGAAATCGGCCGTCAGGCCCCCGGACTTCCACACCAGTACGTCCCGCGACCGCACCTTGAGGGTCTGCTCGGAGAGCGGCGTGCAGCTTCCCTGCGGCACCCTCGCGGTCACCTGGCCCTTGCCGACGACCAGTGTGTCGGCGTCCGCGGAGAGCAGCTTGCTGCGCCCTGTGCACTGCGCGTCGCCGTCGGTGTCGATGTACGCGGCGGCCTTGTCGCCCGTCCTGCCCGGTGAGATCTCCAGCCGCAGCACCCGTTTCGGCAGGTCGGAATCGCCCTCGACCACGCCTTCCCAGGCGCCGACGAACTCGTCCGGGACGCCCGGCTCGGCGCTCGGCGACGCCGAGTTCGAGACCGCCGCGGGTGCGCCGCCCGTCGCGGGGTCCTTCTCACCGTCGTCATGCAGCGCCAGCACCGTACCCGTGGCCACCGCGGCGAGCGCCACCGCTGTGGCGAGGGCCGGCCACCGCCGCCGCGTGGACCGCGTCGGCGTCGGCGAGCCCTGAGGCGGTGTCTCCGCGGTGAGCATCCGGGCGGCGACTCGGCCGAGTTCGGCCAGCAACTCCGCAGGCAGCCAAGGGCCGTCCGTGTCGGTGCCGGTATGGACAGCGAGCTGCTCGGCCGTGGGCCGCCGCTGCGGGTCCTTGGCGAGACAGGCGGCAATCAGACCGGTGAGCGTCTGTGGTACCCCGGTGAGGTCCGGCTCCTCCTCGGCGATACGGAACATCAGCGCGTGCAGCCCCAGTTCGGGGGAACCGAAAGGCAGCCGCCCCGTCGCCGCGTACACCAGCACGGAGCCGAGGCTGAACATGTCCGCGGCCGGCGTCACCCGTTGTCCGCGCACCTGCTCCGGCGACATGAAACCGGGCGAGCCGAGCACGACCCCGGTGGACGTACGCAGACTGCCCGCCACGGTGTCCAGCGCCCGGGCGATACCGAAGTCGATGATGCGCGGCCCGTCGACGGTCAGCAGGATGTTCGACGGTTTGAGGTCACGGTGCACCAGGCCCGCACCGTGGATGGCGCGCAGCGCACGGGCGAGCCGCCCGGCCAAGGCATGCACTGTGGCCTCGGGCAGTGGCCCGTAGCCCGACTCGACGACCTGCTGCAGTGAAGGTCCAGGCACGTACTCGGTGGCCACCCAGGGGGCTACGGCCTCGGTGTCGGCGCCCAGCACCGGCGCCGTCCACTCACCGCCCACCCGGTGCAGCGCGGCGACCTCCTGACGGAACCGGGCCCGGAACTCGGGGACTTCGGCCAACTCGGCCTTGACCACCTTCACCGCGGCGGCCCGCCCGCCCGCGGAACGTCCCAGGAAGACCTGGCCCATACCGCCGACGCCCAGCCTGCCGATCAGCGTGAAGTCCCCCATCCGCCGTGGATCCCCCGGCTCCAGGACCTGCATCCGTGCCCCGCTCTCCCCGTGTGCATCAGCTCGACCTGCGCGGCGGCGACATTACCGGTTCGAACAGAGGTGGCAGTACATGCAGTCGTACCATCTCCTCCATGACGATCGACGTCCTCGCCGAAGACCTCCAACCAGGCGACCTGCTTGAGCTCTCGACCGAGTTCGGTACCCAAATCCTGCGGCTGACCGCTGTGGAACGGCGCACCCACGGCATCAAGTTCATGGGGCGCAACCACCACGGCACCCTCTACTCCAGCGGCATGAAGTACGGCCAGCCGGCGCGGTGCGTTCGGCAGTAGACCTTCCCCATGTCAAGCCGTGTGCTTATGGAGCACGCTGAGGTAGAAGCGGTCATGATGGGGTACGTGGGCGTCGCGACCAGGCGTGCCGAACACCGCGCAGACGTTCGCGGGTTGGGTGAGGATGCTGGATTGCTCTCCGAACGTGAGACGGTCGTTGACGTCGTGGCGGCAACCGGCGTCATCAAGGCCGGAGACCAGGTCTTCTCGGAGTACCGCGGACGGGTAGGACTCGGAGTCCGGCAGGACCAGGGGCGGCAACTTGGCCGTCGAGCCCGGACTCAGACTGATCCAGATTCCGCTCACGAGGCGTTGGGTGATGACCAGCTCCAGGCCGTTCCAGGCATAGGGGTAGCCGTCGATGTCCGGGATCATCCGGATGGCGGGGTGCGGGCGCCCTGGGCCCAGGAGGTCCTCGGCCTCGGTGAGAGGCATACCGCAGTGAAGGGGGCCGATACGGCCGGTCCGGGCGAAGTCGACGAGCACGTCCATCAAGGTCACGACGGTGACTCTGGCATCTCCTCGGGCCGGCCCACACCTGGATAATGCTCAAGGGGTCGGTTGTCCTTCGCCGCAAACGGTCCGCGTCCCGGGTCCGGCCAGGAAGTGTTCGATCCGCGGCCTGAGGCAACAGGCGTCAAACCAGTTCGGGTTGCGGTTCCGGCTGCTGCGCGGGTGCGCTCTTCGGTCGGCGCGGTTCGGCGGTCCGCAGGTAGCCGCTGACCACTGATGCCATCGCCAGAATGAGAAGTGGTCCGAACACCCAGGGGTGTTGGGCCATGCGCATCGGCAGATAGCGGTATGCCAGCAGGAGTGCGGCGAAGACCGTTGTCCCGTAGGCGACCAACTGGATTTGCGGCCGGTCCCAGCCCCGGTCGAGCGCACGCAGCGCTGCCTCGATCGTGAAGGCGAACACCACGCCGGCGATGATGTCCGCGCCGTAGTGGTAGCCGAATCCCAGTGTTGCGCCGAGCGTGGCGATCAGCCAGAAGGTGCCCCCGTAACGCAGAATCCGTGGGGCCCTGCGGGAGTGGATGAAGATCGCGGTAGCCCACGCCGTGTGCAGGCTGGGCATGCAGTTGCGGGGGGTGATCTCGTCGAACGGCATCGGGTGCGGGGTGTGGATCGGCGGGGGTGTGTGCGGCCACAGGTCGGCCAGTGCCCAGTGCCCGCCCCCGGTATCGAAGGCGCCGGCGCCGTAGACGAAGATCGGCCCGACCACCGGGAAGATCATGTAGATGGCCGGCCCGAGGAGGCCGATCACCAGAAATGTGCGCACCAGATGATGGCCCGGAAAGCGACGCTCGACGGCCACGTTGCGCAGCTGGTACAGCGCGACGATGACCGCGGCCACCCCGATCTGGATGTAGACGTAGTCGAGAACATGGGCGCCGATCGGGCCGGTGGCCGCGATGATCCGGCCTGCCAGCCACGACGGGTTGCCCAGCGCGTGATCGGCGGTTGCCACGTACTGGTCGAGCACCATCGGGCGGGTCTTCGAGGTGATGAGCAGCCAGATATCACCGATCTTGCGGCCGGTCACCAACAGCAGGCCCAGTCCGACGCCCTTCAGCAACAGGACGCGTTCTGGGCCGGTGCGGCGCGTGACGGCGATGACCGCGCAACCCAGAATCACCCACAACGCGCCATTGCCGAAGTTCATCCTGGCGTCGAGCGCCCACCGCACCAGGAAGAAGACGAGGTCGATGCCGATCGCGGCACCAGCCGCGATGCACCGTTGCCGCCAGGTGAGCACCACCATCATCAATGCCATGCCGGCGTACAGCAGTGGTCCCGACTTCGGGGCGAAGATCACCTCTCGCGTTTGGTTGGTGATCGGCCCCGGCACGCCGTAGCGACGCGCGGCGATCTCCAGTGCGATGAGGAATCCGAGGGCCGCCACACTCACCGCGGTCCACAGGATCACCCGTGGCTGGCGCCACATGGCGACCACCGTTGTGCGGTTTATTCGCGCAAACGCCCGCGATGCTATAGGTATCAATTCTTTCGACCGATTTATTGGATTGTTGGGCGACCGTTCATGAGTGCGATCATGTTAGCCGAGCGGAGCGGTGGGTTTCACTGTCCGGGAGGTCGCGAAAACCGGCCGGCCGGGCCGACCGCTGTGACCGACACCGGAGCCTTCCCTCGCCTTTGGGTCTGCCCTCCGCCGACCCGGTTCCATGGCCACCGTGGACGGTTCGAGGCCCGTCGTCAACTGCCCGCGGGGCATGCCTCGGAGCAGATCATGTACGGATATGCCGGGTCTATTGTCATCCCCTCCACCCGCGCGCATGCTGTGTCGCACCGCCTCGCCCTACGGGGCGACCGGGGGCTGGGGCAGGGGCAGGGAAGCAGGCGTACGGCGGCCTGAACGCGCCGTCTGCACAGGACGCGCAGTCGGCCGTACGCGATTCGCCACAAGACGCGATGGAACGCGCAGTCAGTCGTACCCGCACGCGCCATGGGGCGTGGCCTCCCGCCATGAGCAAGGACCGGGCACCAACCGACGTGGAGTGGAAAACGCAAGGGGGAGATCGTGGCGGCTGACAGGCACTTACCCGTGCACGGGGGAATCGTCGTGGCACCGGATCCGGCCGAGCCTGGCGCTGCGGCGCCCGAAACGGGTCGCATCGTCCAGCAGTTCGGCCGCGTCGGCATCCTGGAGGCGGCGCCCGGCCAGAGCGACCCGGGCGGCAAAGGCGTGGTGCGCGCCAGCGCCGCCGACCTCACCGAGGCCGACCTGACAGGGCTGTCGGAGGCCGAACACCTGGCAGTCGAGGCGCTGCGGATACGGGAGTCGGCGGCCTTCCGGACCGCGAAACAACAACGTTCCCGGGACGGTGAGTCCTGGGACCTGGGCGACTGTGTCGGAGGGATCGCCCCGACGGAGGCCGGACTTACGGCGGCCGCCGTGTCGGGGCCCACCAGCGCTCGACTCGAAGGCAGCGTCGCGCTGGGAATCGTCTTCGTGAGCGGACCGGGCGAACTGGCCATCTCCGCGGCCGAGAAGACCAAGATCCTCGCGGAGATCCAGGAAGGGATCGGCTGGTACGTCTCCGTCGCACCGGCCACCGTCAGCCTGTTCTTCGCGATGAGCCCCGAGACCGTCGACCTCGACCTGCCCAAGGCCGACCTCGACCTGGACGATCGGGAGAAGTACTGGCTGGACCCCGCCCTGAAATACCTCCAGACACAGACGGTCCTGGAGTACGTGAACGGCCTGCGCACCACGCATGCCACGGAATGGGCCTACTGCGCCTTCTTCACCAAGTACCCGCTCAGGCATCCCGGGTACGCCATGCTGGGCGGCCCCTATCTGGTGATGGACACCTCGGGGAGCACCTGGGGACCGGACAACATCGACCGCGTCTTCGCCCATGAGACCGGGCACATCTTCGGCTGCCCCGACGAGTACGAGAGTGCTCCGTGCGCCTGCGGCCAGCTGTTCGGGCGGTTCAAGGTGCCGAACGGGAACTGCGAGACACGCGCGGTGGGGCGCGGCACCCCGTGCGTCATGAAGGCGAACACCTTCCAACTCTGCGACTACACCCCGAGCCATCTGGGCTGGTCGGTCCAGGGTCCGCTGCTCAACCACAACAGCCTCCAGGTGGCCGACATCGCCAATGCCGGCCGGGGCGACGGGACGACGGCCCTGCAGTGGCCGTACGCCGCCGGCAGCAACCAACGATTCCATCTGCAGGCCGTCGGCCACGGTGAACTCCGCGTGACAGCGGACCACTCCGGAAAGGCACTGACCGTCTCGGGCGGGTCCACGCTGGAGGGCGCGGACGTCGTGCAGTGGGTCTGGGGCAACCGGGATCACCAGCGCTTCACCCTGGAGGACATCGGCGGGGGTGTGTACGCACTCAAGGCCAAGCACTCCGGCATGGTGCTCGACGTCGCCGCCCCGTATGGCAGGCAAGGCAGCAAGCTGGTCCAGTCGACCTACACCGGACAGGCCCACCAGCAGTGGACGTACCGGGGCCAATGGATCATGGCGCTGCACTCCGGCAAGGTCATGGACGTGCGCGGCGGCAGCGTGAACGACGGGACGCCGATCATCCAGTTCTCGCCGGGTGTGGGGGACAACCAGTTGTTCCTGGTGGAAGAGCTGGAGGGCGGCTACGTGCGGCTGGTGGCCGCGCACTGCGGCAAGGTGCTCGACGTGACGGGCGGTTCACAGGCCAACGGGGCCGAACTCATCCTGTGGCCGTGGGGCGGCGGTGACAACCAGAGGTTCAAGATCGTTCCCGTTTCGGACGACCACGTACGTATCGTCGCCAAGCACTCCGGCAAGGTACTTGATGTCCGGGGCTCGTCGGTCGACGACGGTGTCCCGGTCGTCCAGTGGGACTGGAACCTGGGCGCCAACCAGCGCTGGAAGCTGCTGTGAGCCGAGTCCGCCGGGCCGTTCTAGGCCCGGCGGTTCCCGCCAGGCCGTCCTGAAGGTGATCGAGAACGCAGGAAGTGCCTCTGCGCTGGAACGACAGGACGTGCTGAGCGTCCTGTACGTGGCAGCGGAAGAGGCACTTCCCGGGTGAACAACAGTTGCGGCGGGTCACGTCCGCGTATCCGCATCGCGGGCAGCGGTCGTGGGGGCGATCAACTGTTTGGTGTTGTCCGGTCAGAAGCTACGGACAGCGCTTCTCCGTGTGGTCGGTCAAGGCAGGATCTCGATGTACCCGTCGGTTCCGTGCACGCGGATCCGCTGGCCGTCCCGGATCAGCCGGGTGGCCTGCTCCACTCCTACGACGGCAGGCAAGCCGTACTCCCGGGCGATCACCGCGCCATGGGTCATCAGGCCGCCCACCTCGGTCACCAGCCCCGCGACCGCGACGAACAGTGGCGACCAGCTGGGGTCCGTGAAGGTCGTGACCAGGATGTCGCCCGCTTCGAGATCGGCGTCAGCCATGTCGAGGATGACGCGGGCCCTTCCCTCGATGGTCCCGGCGGATACCGGCAGGCCGACCAGGGCGCCGGCCGGCACGTCGTCGCGCCGGTACGCCCCGGTGAGCGCTTCGCCGTCCGAAGTGAGGACCCGGGGCGGTGTGAGCGCCTGGTACGTCCGGAACGCGTCCTTGCGCCGCTGGATGAGCCCGCCGTCCAACTGGTTCGAGCGCACGACGTCGTGGAGTTCCTGGAACGTGAGGTAGAAGATGTCCTCCTTCTCAGGAAGCACCCCTGCCTGCACGAGGCGTTCGGCCTCCCCCAGCAGGGCCTGCTTGTAGACGAAGTAGCGGCTGATGATGCCGTACTTCGGGTACTCCCGGTACCCGATCAAGGTTCGGACCTGGTCGATCATCCGCTTGGTCTCGTCGGCCTTCCGGTCCCCGTCCGGCAGGGCCCGCAGGCGTGACAGCACGTCCTGCTCCTTCTGCTGCGCCTTCTGCCGCCCCTGCTCGAAGCGCCGCTCGGCGGCGCCCGGCTCGAAGTTCCTGACGTTGTCGAGGATCACGGGCACGAGCGTGGTGGGACGCTCGCTCCAACGGGGCCTCGTGATGTCGATCTCGCCGACGCAGCGCATGCCGTACCGGTCGAGGTAGGCCTCGATGGCATCGCGCGCTTCGGTCCCGCCCGCGAACTTCGCCAGCTCGTCCAGGAAGCCCTCGTCATCGACGCGCTGCAGGAACTCCACCACCTCCGGATGGGCTCGGATCACGTCGGCGACGTCGAGGAGCGCCAGTCCCATCTCCGAGGTGACGTTGTCGGGGGCGGACAGGGTGAGCGTGTCAGCCGCGTTCTTCTCGCCCAGCCACTCCTGCAGCTTGTCGTTGAGCCACCACGTGGCTTCCATCCCCGCCATGATCGCCTGAATGCTCAGCGGATCGCTGAGCACCCGCTTGTGCTCCTCGAAGGCCTCCAGCAGGAAGTCGAACAGGGCAGGTCCGGTCTTCGTCCGGATGTCGCGCTCGAGGGCGGCGATGGACGTCCGGCTGCGCTCGATCAGCTCGGGAACACTCGCCGGATCGGGCTCGGTCGGAGCAGACTCACGGCGAGCCGGCGGCCCGCCGGGAGCCGCGTCCGGGAGCGACGGGACGAAATCGCCGCCGTCGAGGACGGTCTCCAGAGCGTCCCTGACCAGCGGATCACCTTTCCCTATGAGGTCCAGGAGGCCGGCGCGGCTCGCGGGCGAGGCCAGGCGGCTGGTGACGTCGACGAACAGCCTCCCTCCGGCCTCGTGCATCGCCACCATGGCCGTCAGCTGCCACATCGAGAACCCCAGCGGCTTCATGGCGTCGGTCATCATCTGCTGATGGCCCACGGAGACGTAGACGTGATTCTCCTGATCGCCTGCCTCGGGGATGGGGTACAGCGTCGTGATCGGCCGGCTCTGAACGATCTGGAAGCCATCGTCGACCAGGCACCATTCGATGTCCTGTGGGCATCCGAAGTGCTCTTCGATCCGCCGCCCGAGCTGTACGAGCCGCAGGGCCTGCGCATCCGTCAGCGCCGGCTCCTCCTGCCGCTGCGAGTCGATCGCCACTTGCTGCGTGCCGCCCGCGGGCAGGGCGTGAATGGCACGCTGTTTCGCGGCGATCGTCTTGGCGACGACTTCGCCGTCTCGCACCTTGAGGACGTCCGGATTGACCAGGCCGGAGACCAGGGCCTCGCCGAGGCCGAAGCCGGCGTCCACGGTGGCGACCTTCCGATTGCCCGTCACCGGGTCGGCCGTGAACAGGATGCCCGACGCATGCGGGAAGACCATCTGCTGCACGACCACGGCCATGTGGACCGTACGGTGGTCGATGCCGTTCCTCCGGCGGTACGTCACGGCCCGCTCGGTGAACAGCGAGGCCCAGCACCGGCTGATGTGCTGGAGGATCGCCGCCTGCCCCACGACGTTAAGGTACGTGTCCTGCTGGCCCGCGAAGGAGGCCGTGGGCAGGTCCTCTGCCGTCGCGCTGGACCGGACGGCGTAGGCGGCTTGCTCACCGTGCCGGGCGAGCGCGCCGGTGATCGCCGCCACGAGATCGCCCGGGATGGCGGCCTCTTCGATGATCCGGCGAATCTGCGCGCTGAGCGTGCGGATCGCCTCCTGGTCGTCCGGGTTCACGCGCGACAGCTGATCGAGCCGATCGTCGATCGACGGCACCTGCGCCATGACCCGTTGGAAGGCAGCCGTCGTCACGCAAAAACCGGCCGGCACACGGACGCCGTCGATCCGCGACAGCCCACCCAGGTGCGCGCCCTTTCCGCCGACGACCGCGAGCTGCGTCCGGTCAACATCTTGAAGACCCACCACGTACGGCTCACTCATCGCGACACCTCCGTGGCAGCCGCGCTCAGTTGCCCCGCACCGGCCGTTCGGATCACCGACGCCTCCCGTCCTGTCGAACCCCTTGTCAGACACATCCTCGTCGCCGGTTGCCTTCCCATCGAGGAGCCGGCCGGCGCGCTCTCCCGCGCGCCCGTCCCGAACGCACGCATGCGCGCTGCCGGTCCCACCACTGGTTCGACGTCACCGCGTCCCTCGTACGTCGACAACAACACAAGCACCTCGTGCCCTCATTTCCGCAGGTTGTGGCATCGGCCGACGATTGTGCGCCCTGACCCGGGCCTTGCGGCAAGCCCCCCAGCGCGCTATAAGTTGAACAGGGTAAGGAGAGCTCTCTCCTTACCCTTGCCTTTTGCCGTCCAAGGGACTGACAACCTTCCGGCTACCGAGGTCGGCGCGAAACGCCGCGTCCTTGAGGGCACAAAGTATCCCGGTCCGTCCGGGACTTGAGCCTGCGTCCGCCGGGACCTGGACCTCATGACGCTCACTTGCTGCGCACGGGAGAGTCAACGGACGCCGGCCGACGGCAGCCGCACCGATGCGCGTGGCGACTGCCGAAGCGGGCCGCTTCACGGGTTACGGCAGCAGGAGACGCTCTGCGTCTCCCCCAGCGCCGTGGCCGCGAGGCGGGCCCGTGGGCCGGCGGCCGGCCCAGGACCAAGGACACAAGGAGAAGCTCTCATGGCAGTGGCCAATGCGGTGGAACTGTCCGGATACATTACGGCGATGGCGGCGTCGGCTCGGGTCGCACAGGCGGTCCTGTCGGCAGGCACGGATCCGATGACGGTGCGTGAGTTCAAGTTCAAGGTGAACATCAGCGCCGACTTCAACATCAACAGCCAGACGGATGTCGGGCTCAACATCTGGGTTCTGTCGATCAAGGAGAAGCTGACGGTCGACTACAAGAGCCACTGGGGCCTGGAAGTCGACTGCACCATCGTCCCGACCTTCGAAACGGTCTGATCGGGGGCCTGTTGTGGCTTCAGAGTTCCTTCCGCTCGATCAGGTGATCGAGATCGTGCACAGTGCGGTGCTGTCAGCCGGCGGACGTCTCGATCAACGGCCGGGCAGCACTCCGTTCGTGCTCGGGGAATGCAGTGCTGCGCTGTCCCTGGAGCTGCGCGCCGACGGGCGGCGGGCTTTGGCTCGCTTCCCTTCCATCGAGGAGAAGGTTCCCCCCGAGTACGTGTCGCAGATCAGGCTCACCTTCCGAGCCGGTCTGCGCCTCGAAGACGGCTGACGGAAGCAGAAAGCGGGCATGACGGTGCAGATACTCCTGGTGGGACTGCGCGGGCCAGGCGGATTCCTGCGCGCCGACAGCGTTCCCCTGAGTGACAGCGACGCTCAGCAGCAGCTGACGGCTGTGGCAGAGGCCAAGAAGGCCGGTCCCGACACGATGTTGCAACTTCCGTGGCTGGTCGTCGCATCGGGTGATGTCGTCTTCGGGCGCCTGGTCCCGATGGGTGGCCCCTGACGGCACAAGCAGTGCATGGTGCCCGGCTGTTGAGGCCGGGCACCATCATGGAACCGTGGAGCCGCGCAGGTGCCGACGCCCTCGATCGACCGTGTCGCCGACGGGGAGTCACACCGGGGCCGGCAGGTCCATGAGCGCAAGTTGGGCCGGGTCGACCACGGCGGTGATCTCGGTGATGAGGCCGTCGGCGACGGTGAAGGCGAGGAGGGACAGCGGGGTGCCGTCTTCCCTCCAGGAGACCACGCCGGGGCGGCCGTTGACGGTCGCCGCATGCCCTCGTGCCGAGCTGCCGGCCAAGCGCGCGCGGGTGGCGACTTCGGTGGCACCGAGCGTGACGAACCGGCCGTTCGGAGCGTGGACGGTGAACTTCACCTCGGGATGGAGAACCTGCAGCAGCTGCTCGAACCGGCCGTCGCGTGCCGCGGCCAGGAAGGCCTGGACCACCTCGCGTTGGTGCCGTCCGGCGCTTGCCGGCTGCTGGGCGGCTTGTAGCTTCCTGCGGGCACGGCTGGCGAGCATTTTCGTCGCGTCTGCGGATTTGCCGATGATGGGGCCGATCTCGCCAAAGGGCACGGCGAACACGTCGTGCAGCACGAACGCCAGTCGTTCGTCAGGGCGCAGCGAGTCGAGGACCGTGAGGAGCGCGAGGCCAAGGGAGTCCCCGAGCGTCACAAGGTCTTCGGGAGCAGGGGCGTCGTCGAGCGTCACGGTGAATTCGGGCAGCCGATCCTCGAAGGAGACTTCTGGGCGCGTCCGGCCCGAGCGCAGCACATCGAGGCTGATGCGCCCGACCACGGTCGTCAGCCAGCCGCCGAGGTTGTCGATGGTGTCGGTGTCCTGGCGGGAGAGACGCAACCACGCCTCCTGGACCACGTCTTCCGCGTCGGCATGAGATCCGAGCATGCGGTAGGCGACGGCGCGGAGCCGGTCGCGGTGGGACTCGAAGGCATCGGCGATCGGGGCCGCGGGATGCGAACCGGGCATGTTGTTACCTCTCTGGAAGCTGCTCCGTCATAGGGATGACGCGCACAGGCGCCGCAACGTAACCCGATGAAGGAGAGCACTCCCCCATGGAAAACCGGCTCAAGAACAAGAACACGAACAACCCCGACGTATGGACCGGGCTCCAGCACCTCCATAAGGCGATCGCCGCCGGGGGCGTCGACCCGAAGCTGCTCGCGCTGGTCCACCTGCGAGCCAGCCAGATCAACGGCTGCTCGGCGTGCGTCCACGCCAGTGCCGCGGGGGGAAAGAAGGCCGGTGACACCGACGAGCGGCTGCACAACGTGGCGGCATGGCGCGAGGCGCCGTTCTACACCGATGCGGAGCGCGCGGCACTGGCGCTGGCCGAGGCCGCCACCCGGTTGCAGGATGGCGCGCTGGGCGTCACCGACGAGATCTGGGAAGAGGTCAACGCCCATTTCACCGAGGAACAGATCGGCGCGATCAACCTGGAGATCGCACTGACCAACTTCTTCAACCGGATCAACCGCACCATCAAGGAACCGGCCGGCAAGACCTGGGGCTGAGCCCGGCGCGGTAGCCATCGTCGGGGCCCCGGTCACGGCGTTTCCGTGACCGGGG